>JAEZPL010000539.1 GCA_023413605.1 Pseudomonadota bacterium | reverse complement strand
AGACGTTCGGCCCGGCCACCTCGATGACGCCGATCTCGTCCGGGCCGAGGACCGCGCCACTCTCCGGATCGGCGATCCGGACCTCCACCCCGGGCAGGGGAAAGCCCACGGTCCCGGCGATCCGCTCCCCGTCATAGGGATTGGAGGTGTTCATGCCCGTCTCGGTCATGCCGTAGCGTTCGAGGATCCGGTGCCCGATCCGCTCGGCGAACTGCACGTGGGTGGCCTCCAGCAGCGGCGCCGAACCGGAGATGAACAGGCGCATGTGGCGCACGAGGTCCGGCGTGAGGCCGGGATGGTCGAGCAGACGGGTGTAGAAGGTCGGCACGCCCATCATGGCGGTGGCGCGGGGCAGCCGCCGGACCACCTCGTCGGCGTCGAAACGCGGCAGGAACAGCATCGACGCGCCGGCCTGGAGCACCACGTTGGTCGCCACGAACAGGCCGTGCGTGTGGTAGATCGGCAGGGCGTGCAGCAGCACGTCATCCGCCGTGAAGCGCCAGACCTCCGCCAGGGTGATGGCGTTCGAGGCGAGGTTGCCGCGGGTCATCATGGCGCCCTTGGAGCGCCCCGTCGTCCCGGAGGTGTAGAGAATGGCCGCAAGCTCATCCGGGCCGGCAGCGTAATCGGCGAAGCCGTCGGGCTGCTCCGCCGCGCGCTCCAGCAGCGAGCCGTCGCCCTCGGTCCCCAGCGTCTCGATGGTCGCGCCGGCCGCCTTGGCGAGCGCCTCGGCCTCGGCGCGGAACGACGGGCGGCACACAAGCAGGCGCGGCTCCGCGTCGGTCACGAAATACTCCACCTCGGCGGCCGTGTAGGCCGTGTTGAGGGGCAGATAGACCACGCCGGCGCGGACGCAGGCCACGTAGAGCGCCAACGCGTCGACCGATTTGTCCACCTGCACGACCACGCGGTCGCCCGGCTTGGCGCCCAGGCTGATCAGGACGTTGGCCAAGCGCCCGGCGTGGGCGAAGAAACGCCCGTAGGACCACGCCGTGCCGTCCGGAAATTCGAGGAACGTCTTATCCTCTGAGCCCGGAGCGGGTGATACGACAGACAGCAATGAATCAGGCATGGTGATTTTCCATTTATTGGGCGAAACGGAGTTCATCTTCCACGCCAATTCGGGCTTCTTTTGTTCAGGAAAGCGTCGATGCCTTCCTTGAAGTCCTCGCTCATGTAGCACATCAAGACGAGATCCAGATCGTCATGCCCCGTGTCCTTGTCCTGGAGGCGGCGCAACGCCTCCTTGGTCGCCCGCAGGGTCAGGGGGGCGTGTCCGGAGACGAGGCGGGCCAACTGTTCGGCACGACCGAGAAGCGTGGCGTGGTCCGCGACCACCTCCTGCAGAAGACCGACGCCGTGCGCCTCCTCGGCCCCGACAAGACGTGCCGTGAAGATGATGTCCTTGACCCGCGCCGGCCCGATCAGCGCGCTCAGCCGCGCGATGCTGTTCATGGACAGGCAGTTGCCAAGGGTGCGGGCGATAGGGAAGCCGAATTGGGCCGTTTGGGTTCCGAGCCGCAGGTCGCAGCACGCCGCAATGGCTGCGCCACCGCCGGTGCACGCGCCGGAAATGGCGGCGATGGTCGGCACCCGGCATTTCTCCAGGGCGGTCAGGACCTGATCGATGCGCCGTTCGTACGCCAGGGCGTCATCGGCGCTTTCAAAGGCCTGGAACTGGCTGATGTCCGTGCCGGCGGCGAAAGCTTTTTCACCGGCGCCGGTGATGACCATGGCCGTGATGGACCGGTCCGTCTCGATCGCCCGGCAGATCTCCTCGAGGCGGGCGTACATCGGGAAGGTGAGGGCGTTCCGGGTCTTGGGCCGGTTGAACGTGAGCCACGCCACACCGTCGCGGACGTCATACAGCAGTTCCGGTTCCTGGCCGGCGCCCGGCGCTTCGCTCATCCGCGACCACCTTCGGCGGCAGTGACGCCAGCCATCCGGATATCCGTGAACATCGATGCCGACATGAAAACTCCTGGTTGTTTTCTGCACGCATTGAGACGTTATGGGCCGCGGCAAAACCCGCCTTGCATCGCATTCTGCATTCATTTTTATGTATTTTGCAACGCCTCACAAACTATTTTTTTGAAAAACAATATGGGTTGCATGCAAAATGACATTTGCCCATAGTATGCTGGACTAAGAGAGAACTCCCCATGCGGCATGACCAGATAGTTTCTCGATTACGGCAAATGCTCATTGACGGAGAGATCGCCCCAGGCGCGCGGGTTCCTGAGCGCAGCCTGTGTTCCGCTTTCGGGATTTCGCGCACTCCCCTGCGGGAGGCGCTGAAGGTGCTGGCGGCCGAAGGCTATCTGGTGCTGCTGCCAAACCGGGGCGCGCGGGCCGCAAAGCTGTCCATCAAGGACGTTTCCGACCTCTTCGACGTCTGCGAGGCGATGGAAGCCATCGCGGGCGAACTCGCATGCCAGCGCATCACGCCTGCCGAGCTTGAGGAGATCAAAGCCCTCAACCTGTCGATGAAGGCGGCGCACGAGAGGGGCGATCTCCCGACCTACTACCGATACAACCGCCTTATTCACGAAGCCATCGTGAAGGCAGCGGACAACGCCGTCCTATCGGGTCTGTACGAGTCGGTCGTCGCACGCATCCGCCGCGCGCGGTTCGTAGCCCCCATCCCCGACAGCCATTGGCAGTTGGCGATGTGCGAGCACGACGCCATGGTGAATGCTCTCATGCGGAGAGACGGTCAGGGGCTCGCGCACATCCTGAAGACACATCTGCGAAACAAGCGCATCGAAGTGCAGAAGGCAGGCTTCGTTGCGTCTGATACGGACGGCGCCTGAAGGCGTCGTCCGTATCACCCCAGCTGCTAAAAAGGGCTGGGTTTTACCCGACCTCCGCCCCGGGGCAAACGCTGCAATAGAACCTCCTCAGCGGGTTACGTCGATAACAACGCGGCCGCGGATCTGGCCGGCAAGGATCTTGGTCGCCAGATCGGGCAGCGCGTCGAAGGGCTGCACTTCGTACATTGCCTTCAGCGCGTCCCGGTCCAGGTCGCGGGCCAGCCGCGCCCAGGCGGCGTCGCGGCGTTCCGACGGGGCCATGACCGAATCGACGCCGAGCAGGGTGACGCTGCGCAGGATGTGCGGCAGCACCGTGCCGGGCAGGTCGGCCGAGCCGGCGAGGCCGCAGGCGGCGATGGCGCCGCCCCAGACCGTCTGCGCCAGCGCGTTGACCAGCGTCTGCCCGCCCACCGAATCGACGCCGCCGGCCCAGCGCTCCTTCTGCAGGGGTGCGCCCTTTTCCAGAAGGGTGGCGCGGTCGATGAAGCCGGTGGCGCCCAGGCCGCGCAGATAGTCGTGCGTCTCGGGCCGGCCGGTGGAGGCCACCACCGGGTAGCCGCGCTTGGCGAGCAGCGCCACCGCGACGGAGCCGACGCCGCCGGCCGCTCCGGTCACCAGCACCTCCTTGCCGCCGGGGGTGACGGTGCCCCAGCGCTCCAGCGCGTCCACGCACAGCGCGGCGGTGTAGCCGGCGGTGCCGATGCCCATGGCCTCCTCGAACGAGAAGGCGTCCGGCAGGCGGGTCAGCCATTCCGCCTTCAGGCGCTGAAAGCGGGTGTAGCCGCCCCACTGCGTCTCCGACATGCCCCAGCCGTTGGCGACCACCTTGTCGCCGGGCTTCCAGTCGGGCGAGCGGGATTCGACCACGGTGCCGGCCAGATCGATGCCGGCGACCATCGGCAGCTTGCGGGCGATCCTGCCCTTGCCGGAAACGGCGAGGCCGTCCTTGTAGTTGAGCGTGGAGTAGGCGACCTCGACCAGCACATCGTTGTCCGGCAGGTCGGCCAGCGTCAGCGTCGTGAAGCCGCCCTTGGGCTTGCCGTCGACGTCCTTGATCACAAAGGCTTTGAAGCTCTCGGCCATGGTT
>JAEZPL010000535.1 GCA_023413605.1 Pseudomonadota bacterium | reverse complement strand
CACCAGGGCTCCGCCAGGGCGGCGGCGCCGACGATCAGGGCGATCAGCGAGACGGCGGTGGCGAAACCGGCGCCGGAGCGGCGTTCTTCCCGCGGATACTCGCGCGGCGCCTCATACGAATCGGTGGATGTCGAGCCGGCGGCGGGGCGGACCGGCTCGGCGGCCGGCGGCTCGGCCGCGGCCGGCTCGGGCTTGGCGTAGCCCGTCGGGGAAGCGGTGTCCGCGGCCGGCGACTCGGAGGTCGAGGCCGGACCGGCGACGATGGCCGGCTCGGTGCCAGGAGTGGTTCCGGGGATGGTGCCGGAAACGGTGTCGGACTCGCTGTCTGCCGGCTTGGCCGGCTCCACGCCTTCCGGCGCGGCGACAACGCCGGCTTCCGGCGGCAGCGGCGTCACCGAATCGGCGGCGTCCACGGCCTGGCGGTCCTCCGTAGGCGTCGCGGCTTCCAGATCGGCCTCGTCCAGCTGGATCGCATGCTTGGCCGCGGCGGCGCGCAGGTCGGCATGGCGGGCCAGCGGGATCGCGCCCCGCTTCTTCCAGCCCTGAACGGTGGTCACGGGGATATCCAGCTTGTGCGCCATGGGGCGGATGCCGCCAAAGCGTTCGATGATGCGCTCCACGGCAGGGCCGCCGGACGCCGGCGTGTGGTCGGACGGCGTGGAACCGTTCGGATCGGCCTCGTGATCAGAGCCAGGACGAGGGGTCATGGGGTGCCTTCTTGGTCGCTGTTGTTCTCGACGAACGCCACAGCCCCCAGGCCGGATACGCTCAAGCCCGGCCCTTGCGGCCGGACGGGTCCGGCAGCAGGCCGAGCAGCGAGTCCTGCTCCGGTCGCGGGGCCACCCGTACGTCCTGCCACGGCGTCACTCCCAAGTCGCCGTCCAGGACGCTGTACGTGCGGGCAGCCTCCGCAACCGCGGGGCTGAGGCAGAGCGCGTCCACTGTACGACAGCAGTCGAGCAGCCCCGCCTCGACGACCAGCCTAACAAACGAACGGGCAGTACGGGGAGAGAAAAACAACACTCCGTCGAGCTTCCCCGTACGCAGGAGTCCGGCCGTATGATCGGAGAGCCGGTCGCTGGGAATCGCGTCGTACAGCGGTTCCCGACGGACGGAAAAACCGGATTCCGACAGCATTCCTGCCAGATCGCCAGCCAGCGTCCGCCCTGCGACATGAAGTAGCGCCCCGCCGTCCCGAGCGCAGCGCGCCCGCACCAGATCGGCCAGGGCGTACACGTCGCCGGACGCGCTCTCGACCTCGGTGAAGCCGATGGCGCGGGAGGCCGCGGCGGTGGCGTCGCCCACGGCATAGACCGTACGGTCACGCCGGTCTGTACGCCTGGCGTATCCGCGTACGCCGTTCGCGCTGGTGAAAAGGAGGGCCTGTACGCCTTCCAGGTCCAACGGCGGCCCGTCGATCCAGACAATGTCGAGCATCGGTTCGATGGAGGCGTCGAAGCCACGGGCGCGCAGCCACGCCGCCAGCGGCTCCGCATCCTCCGCCGGGCGGGTGACGAGGATGTGGGGCCGTTCCCTCGCCGGTTGCATCACCGCCGCTCCGTCAGGTCTGGAAGAAGTTCGGCGGCAGGACCGCCTTGATCTCCGCGCCCGCGTCGGCGCCCATGGCTGCGGCCTCGGTCCTGGAACCGTTGCGCTCGGCCCGGAAGACCTGGCGACCATCGGCGGACAGCACCTTGGCCGTCAGGCTCAGCCGGTCGCCGTCCAGGATGGTCAGCGCGGCGATGGGCGTGCGGCACGAGCCGTCGAGGGCGGCCAGGAGGCCGCGCTCCGCGGTCACGCGGGCCGCGGTGTCGTGGCAGTGCAGCGGGGCGAGCAGCGCGCGCGTGGCGTCGTCGTCGCTGCGGATCTCGATGCCGATGGCGCCCTGCGCCACGGCGGGCAGCATCTCCTCATGCTCCAGCACGACGGTGATGCGTTCGGTCAGGCCGAGCCGGCGCAGGCCGGCCAGGGCGAGCAGCGTGCCGTCCACCTCGCCGGCGTCGAGCTTGGCGAGGCGCGTCTGCACGTTGCCGCGGAAAGGCACCACCTTCAGATCGGGCCGCCGCTCCAGGATCTGCGCCTGCCGGCGCAGACCGGCGGTGCCGATGACCGATCCCGCGGGCAGCTCGTCCAGGCGCTGGCCGGTACGGGAGAAGAAGGCGTCGCGCGTGTCCTCGCGCGGCAACAGAGTGGAAATCTCCAGCCCGTCCGGCAGCCAGGTCGGCACGTCCTTCATGGAATGGACGGCCAGATCCGCGCGGCCGTCCAGCAACGCGTCCTCCAGCTCCTTGGTGAACAGGCCTTTGCCGCCGGCCTCGGCCAGCGTGCGGTCCAGAATGCGGTCGCCCGTCGTCTTGAAGACGACGATCTCGATCGCGCCGGGGGCGGCCAGATGGGGGTGAGCCGCGATCAGACGGTCGCGGGTCTCATGGGCCTGCGCCAGCGCCAGCGGGCTGCCGCGCGTGCCGATGCGGAGCGGTTGGGTCATGAGCCGAGTGTTCTAGGCCATCCACCGCCGTTTGCAAGCCTCGGCAGCGATCATGCTACTCTTTGGTGAGGGGAAGCGCCGGCACCGCTGCATTCCAGGCGCAACATACAGGGGGATGAAGGCCCCTGCCCGTGACGGGAAGGGGCCTTCGAGCTCCGATTCGGTTCCGGCCGAATTACCGGCGACGCTTGCCGCTGTCGGAGGTCAGGGCGCCGACGGCCGCACCGGCCGCGCCGCCGATGACGCCGCCCATGACGGCGCTGCCGCCGGTCATGGCGCCGAGGGCGGCGCCGCCCGCCGCGCCGATGGCGCCGCCGGACAGCGTGCGCTGCTCACGGTGGCTGAGGTTGGAACAGCCCGCGAGCACCACCCCGCCGACCAGAATGACTGCAATTTTCTTCAACATGTTTCTACCCGTATTCTTGGCGCGGCCGGCTTCTGGTCCGGCAGCCATGCTTATGCTTACGGGTTGAACACGCGTTTGCGTGTGACTATTCCGGGGCATGAAAAAGGGCGGCCACCGCGCGGCCGCCCCTGGACGCATGTCGGCTTCAACCCCCGCGTCGAAGGTCGTCGCGTCAACGATCGTTGCGTCGACGTCGGCGGTGCTCGTCCGTCACCGCTTGACCTGCGGGTCTTCGCCCTTGGCGTGACGCTTGCCTTCCTCCTCGGCGCGGCGGAGTTCCTCGCCTTCCGGGCCGTCCACGGCGTCGCGGGCGCGCTTTGCGTCGCCCTGCACGTCGTGGTGCTGGACATGCTCCTGCACGCCCTTGCGGTATTGCGCATCGGCGGTGCGGTTGCCTTCGCCTTCGTTCCGGGGTTCGGTGGCCATCGTGTCCTCCTGTCTGGCTCCTCCAGCCCGGCCCCCTGGCCGGATGCCGTCGGAATCCCGCGATTCAACCCTATGGCTGCGCCAAAGTTTCGCCCCCTCAATCATAGGCTTGTTGATCGGTCCCAATGGTCGAGGGACTTAGATAAAATCATTGGTAATATAACGATGCCCAACGACGGGGAGGGCGGGGTTTTGTAAATGATTGGTAAAAACAAAAGCCAAATTTTTTTCTTTACACCGAGCGTTCGGTGGAGGACGTTAAGACTCGTAACGACCTGCCGACCTCAATGAGCAGGCGCCCCGGAAATGCTCCAGGATGTCCCCCATGCCGTTTACCGCAAGACCGCAAGCCTCTGCCGCCGTCTCGCCCTGCCGTCCGAGCGACCGCCGCGAGCGGCGTCCGCAGCAGGTGGTGGCCGGCTATCCCGACATTCCGGTGTTCGAGCGCGCGGAGTCGGGCCCGCATCCCGTCACCCAGGCCCGGCCGCAGGCCCCGGCCAGCCAGACGCTGGGGCAGGTCATCCACATGGCGACGACGGGCGTGTGGGTGGTGAAGCGCAACGGGCGCATGGCGGAAATCAACGGCCGCACCCATTGGGAAAGCCAATCCGCCCTGGCCGCCGACGCCGGACGCGCCGGCATTCCCTTGTCGGATCTGGTCGTGCGGACGGGTGCGGTGGACTGAGCCACCACACCCGAATACTGATCAGGCTTCCCCTGATCAGGCTTCCATGGTCAAAGCCTTGATCGTCTCGACGCGGATTTCCTCGGTCAGCCGTTCCTTGTAGGCGGCGAATTCCGGCGTCGTCTTGACCTTGTAGGACCGCGGATGCGGCAGGTCGATGGCGATGTCGCACTTGATGCGGCCCGGTCGGGCGGACATCACGACCACGCGGCTGGCCATGAAGATGGCCTCGTCGATGTCGTGGGTGACGAACATCACCGTCTTGCGGTCGGCTTCCCAAATCCCCAGCAGCAGTTCCTGCATCAGTTCCCGCGTCTGGTGATCCAGCGCGCCGAAGGGCTCGTCCAGCAGCAGCATCTTCGGGTCGTTGGCCAGCGCACGGGCCAGCGCCGTGCGCTGCTGCATGCCGCCGGACAGCTGGGCCGGGTAGTGGTTTTCGAACCCCTTCAGCCCGACCTGGGCCAGGAAGCGGTCGGCCACGGCCAGCTGCTCGGCCCGGGCCACGCCGCGCTCGCGCAGGCCGAAGCACACGTTGTCGCGCACCGACAGCCAGGGGAACAGGGTGTAGGACTGGAACACCATGCCCCGGTCGGGACCGGGGCCGGACACCGCCTGCCCGTCCAATAGAACCTCGCCGCCGCTGGGCGTTTCCAGCCCGGCGACGATGCGCAGCAGCGTGGATTTCCCGCAGCCCGACGGTCCCAGGATGGTGATGAAATCGTTGTCGGCGACCTCCAGGCTCGTCGGCTCCAGCGCGCGGGTGGCGGCGGTGGCTCCGGACGGGCCAGGGCGGCCGGGGAAGGTCTTCTCGACCTTGCGGATGGACAGTTTGCTCATGGCCCGCGCTTATCGTCCTTTGGCCCACGGGAAGAGACGGGCGTTGACCGCCCGGAACGCCAGGTCGGTGATCAGGCCGATCAGGCCGATCACGAAGATGCCGAAGATCATCTGCCCGGTGTCGAGGAAGCGCTGCGCGTCGATGATCATGTGCCCGATGCCGCGGGACGCCCCGACCAGTTCCGCCACGATCACGTAGGTCCAGGCCCAGCCGAGCACGAGGCGCAGCGCCTCGAAGATCTGCGGGGAGGAGGCGGGCAGCAGCACGCGCAGCACCACGCCGTCGCGCTTGGCACCCAGCGTGTAGGCGGCCTCCACCAGATCGGTGCGGATGCCCGACACGATCACCGCCACCATGATGATCAGCTGGAAGACGGAGCCGATGAAGATGACCAGGATCTTCTGCATCTCCCCCACGCCGGCCCACAGGATCAGCAACGGGATGAAGGCCGAGGCCGGCAGGTAGCGGGCGAAGGAGACGAAGGCCTCGAAAAAGGCCTCGATCGGCTTGAACGCCCCCATCAGGATGCCGAGCGGCACGGCGACCAGCGCCGCCATGATGAAGCCCGCGAACACGCGCCACACCGTGACGCCGATGTCCTGGGCGAAGCCGAACTCGGTGAACAGCACCCATCCGGCCTTCAGCGAATCCCCTGGCGAGGCCAGGAACAGCGGCTTCACGAAGCCGCCGTAGGTGGCAATGCCCCAGCACAGGAAGAACAGCACGAAGCAGGAAATGCCCAAGACCGTGCGCACCGTCGGCGCAACCGGCTTGAGCGGCGTGAAAAGAGGAACCATGCGTTGGAAGACCGTTGTCGGTATCGGCGTTGTCGGATTGGAAACGTGCAACGCCCCCACCCTCCCCACTTCGTGGGTCCCCTCCCTCCCCCGCTGGGCGGGGGAGGGTCAGGGTGGGGGCAAGGGACTTAATGCGCCATCACTTCACGAAGGACGCGTCCGTCATGCTGTCCAGGCTCGGCGGGGCCTTGCGGATCAGCTTGGCTTCCAGCATCACGTCCTGCACTTCCTTGATGAAGACGGGCATGGTCTTGGTCAGGTATTCCTGGTTGCCGGCCTTGTCGTACCAGCGCACGAACCTCGCCGACTCCGCGAACTGTTCCGGCGTCTGGTTGACGTCGCGCCCCATGATCTCGAAGGCCTTCTTCTCGTCCTTCTTGATGACGTCCAGCGCTTCGAACCAGCTGTCGACGAAGGCCTGCACGACCTTCGGGTTCTTCTTGATGTAGTCGGGCTGGAAGGCCAGCGTGTCGATGATGACACCCGGCGTCTGGTCGGAGGTGACGAGGATTTTGCCCTTCGCCTCGCGCACCTTGGACAGGTAGGGCTCGTAGGTCACGGCGGCGTCGAACTGGCCGGCGACGAAGGCGTTGGCCGCGTCCGACGGCTGGAGGTTGACCGACTGCACGTCGGTGATGGACTGGCCGTTCTTCTTCAGCACATAGGCCAGCCAGAACTGCGGCACGCCGCCGTACTGCACGGCCACCTGCTTGCCCTTCAGGTCGGCGAGGCTGTTGATGGCGTCGCGCACGACGATGCCGTCGCCGCCGTGCGAGCTGTCGAGAACCATCACCTGCGTCACGTCCACGCCGGAGGAAGCGTAGAGGAGGTGCGTGTCCACGGTGGTCGTGATGGCCTGCACCTCGCCCGCCGCCATCGCCTGGTGGCGGTTGGAGGTGGGCATCTTCTTGATCTCGACCTCGATGCCGTTCTTCTTGAAGATGCCGGTTTCCTTGGCCAGCGTGATCGGCGCGAAGCCGGTCCAGCCGCTCATGGCCACCGTCACCTTGGTCTGGGCCGGAGCAGCCGCCGCCCACAGGCCCGCCAGCGCGGCCGCCAGCGTCCCGACCATCCACGACGTCTTCTTCATGGTCACCCTCTCCCGTTCATGCGTGCGCCGGGCGGGTTGGTCCGCCGTGTGCGCCGTGTTCGATGTTGCCGTGTTCGATGTTTTGCGTGCGGCATTGTGCACGCCTATGGCGCAGGTGGGAAGGGAGGGGTGCCGAATGTCGTTCACGCCGGCCGTTCGGCGGAGCCGCAGGGCGGATACGGCCAAAGGCCCTTCCGGCCAATGGCTTATGGCGGCGCCGGAATGCCCAATCTATATACCAGGAGATCAAGAAAGAACTGGTGTATGCCGCTGTTTTGGGCACCATAGCCAAGGGCAGGAAACGATGCGGGCAATGGACCACACGGACCGCCAAAGGACGATCGACTATTTCGAGCGACTCGGGCGAGACAAGGTTCGCCTCTACAGCGCGATCGACTGCGACCGCTATCTCGGCGACTGGCAAGTGCGGGAACTTGCCGACCAATGGTTGAACGACAAGGCCGCGGAGGAACGCCCTGTTCCCCTGTGGCGGAGGATTGTCGGGCGTCGGTAAGCGGCGCGCGGATCCACGGGCACGCGTTTCAGGCGTTCACAGCGATTCACCTTGCGACGGGCACCCGCCCCCTCACGCCGCCCCGGCGCTCGCCATCAGTTTGCGCAGATCGTTCGGGAAGACCGGCTTGTGCAGGATGCGGAAGCCGTTGCGCCGGGCCTCGTCCAGCCGTTCCGGGGCGGTGTCGCCGGTCAGGATGATGCCCGGCACGTCCTTGCCGACAAGGCCCTGCACGGCGGCCAGCGCCTCCGGACCGGTCCGGCCCTGCTGGAGCTGGTAGTCGGCCAGCACGATCTGCGGGCGGCGGCCGTCGGCGCGCAGGCGTTCCAGCGCCTGATCCCCCGACCGCGCGGTCAGCACGCTGTAGCCCCAGCCCTCCAGCATCGCCTTGAGGCCGAGCAGGATGATCGCCTCGTCGGCGATCACCAGCAC
>JAEZPL010000506.1 GCA_023413605.1 Pseudomonadota bacterium | reverse complement strand
CCGGTGAAGGTCTGCCATTCGTTCAGATAGCGGCTGCCGACGCTGGTCAGGACCGGAATGCCCTCCGCGATGCCGGACAGCAGTTCGTCGGCAAGGCCCTTCCCGTGCGCCTCCAGCCCGGCGAACTTGTTGACCACCAGCAGGTCGGCGCGCTCCTCGATGGCGCGTCGCACCACCTGGCTGGCCTCCGCCACGCCGGTGGGATCGACCCGGCAGGACTGCGATTCCCGGCCCAACTGTTGGGAAATGCCGAAGGCCTGTCCCGTGGCGACGTCCACCAGCTCCATCCGGTCGGCGCAGTCGTCCGCGGGGCCGTAATTGCGCTGCACCACGCCGCCGACGCGGTATCCGCGCCGCTGCAATTCCGCCGCGAAGCGGTCGAGCAACTCGTCCACGGCGAGGGAGCCGGGGCCGTGAATCACCGCGCCGGGACGCAACGGTGGCGGAACCGCGGGGCGCAGGGTCGGCATGGAAGCGGCCTCCTTCTTCACGGGCATCAACGCGGTATGAAATTGGTGGGGCGGGGGCTATTGGGCGGGTGCGCCACGGCGGATGTGGTAGACGAACACCTCGCCGCGGGTCTCATGGGCCAGCAGCACGTTGTCGGTCGTGTTGCAGAAGTGCTTGAAGTCGATGATCGACGCCGGATCGGTGGCGTAGACGATCACCTCCTCGCCGTCCGCCATCTTGTCCAGCAGGGCGCGCGTCCGCAGGATGGGAAGCGGGCAGTGCAGCCCCTTCACGTCGAGTTCCCTTGCCGCCACGGCCGCCACCTCATGTCCTTCGCCAACGATGACCGGTGCGACTGTAGCGGGTTCGCGCCTCCACCTCCACCGTTCCCTCATGGCACCGTTCCCTCATGGCACCGTTCCCTCGCGGCACCTTTGCCGCGCATCGTTGTTGTGCCTGGGGAGAGATCGACGGAACGGGGCAGGAACGACGCACATGGCGCAACAGCATCGTCTTGACAAGGTGGTGGTCATCACCGGCGCATCCAGCGGCATCGGCCGCGCCACCGCCGTCGAATTCGCCCGGCGCGGGGCCGCCGTGGTGCTGGCCGCGCGCCGCCACGCCGCCCTGCACGAGGTCGCGGAGGAATGCGTGGAGGCCGGCGGGCGGGCAATGGTCGTGCCGACCGACGTCCGCGACCAGCAGCAGATGGAACGGCTGGCGCAGCGCGCCATCGACGCCTTCGGTGGCATCGACATCTGGGTGAACAACGCGGGCGTGATCGCCTTCGGTCGCTTCGAGGAAACACCGCAGGGCGTCTTCGAGGAGATCCTGCGCACCAACTTCTTCGGCACCGCCAACGGCTGCCGCGCGGTGCTGCCGCATTTCCTCGACCACGGGGAAGGGACGATCATCAACGTCTCATCCATGGCCTCCACCGTGGGCCAGCGCTACACCACCGCCTACGTCGCCAGCAAATTCGCCGTCCGCGGCTTTTCCGAGACGCTGCGGCAGGAACTGGTGGAGGAACCGGGCATCCATGTCTGCACGGTCATGCCCGGCCCGATCGACACGCCGTTGTGGCAGCATGGCGCCAACTACACCGGCCGCGCCGTCAAGGCGATGACACCGCTCTATCCGCCGGAACAGGTCGCCGCGACCATCGTCGCGCTGGCGGAAAGCCCCAAGCGGGAGGTGTTTGTCGGCAACATCGGCCGCGTGGCGGCCCTTCAGCACGCCCTGGCGCCGGCCGCCTCGGAGCGGGCGTTGGCGCACATGGTGGACCGGAACATGTTCGAAAACCGCCCGGCACGGGACACGACCGGCGCGGTGCTGAACCCCATGCCCGAATTCCACGAAGCCAGCGGCGGTTGGATGGAGCGCACCGGGTCGCACACGGCGCGGCCCTGGGGAGGCGGCTTTCGCCGCCGCGGCGGGCCCCCGAAGCCGCCAATCTCCTGGACCAATCTCGCGCTGTTCCTGCTGCCCATCGGGGTGATGAGCCGCCTGCCCATGCATGTGTGGGAGCGGCGGGAACGGCACGCGCACTGACCGTATCAGGGCGTCATGGGGGAAACCCCGGCGGAGCCGCCGTTCCGCCGGGGCCTCTCCTGTCCGCTGCTCCTGTCCGGTATTCGGTAGCAAACACACCCACGTCTGAAACTCACGCACACATATAAATAATCGCTTCGCATTCGAATGGAACGCCAAGGGCACAGGAGGCGAACTAATGCGAACAGAGTCGCTTGACTCTCCATCCGCGCGTAATCCACAATAAAGGATGGCGTTTGCTTCAAAAGAGAAAAGGCCGGGTTGATGGACCCGGCCTTTGATCGAAGCGGGGCCGTAACGGACTGCGGCGACCCGGTAACTAAGCAACTCCGAGAATGCACTGGGAGGACGCTGGCGTCAAGGCAGTTCGCGCATGCGAAACGGTAATGGAGAACTGCCATGAGCGATCAGTACGATTTCCACGCCCAGCTCGTCGTTGTCGATTTCCACGACCAGAAGGTGCCAGTTGTTGACTGCGAGGGGCGGCCCTACGTTCCAGTTAAGCCCCTGTGCCTCAATCTGGGACTTGATTGGGAAGGGCAGCGCCAGCGGATCGAGCGCGATACCGTCCTTTCTGAAGGTGCCTGTATCATACAGGTACCTTCAGCCGGTGGCGTGCAGGACACGCTCTGCCTGCCGCTGGAGTACCTGAATGGCTGGCTATTCGGCGTTGATGACAAGCGCGTCCGCGAGGAGCTGCGGGACCGCCTCATCATGTACAAGCGCGAGTGCTACTCGACGCTCCATAGCTATTATGCCCGCGGCTTCGCGATTGATGAGCAGCGCATCGACACGGACGAGGTCGCCCGCGAAGCGCTAATCGCCAAACTGCGACAACTCCGAACCGAGGACAAGGCGCTCTACAAGAAGATCCTCGACGCCATTAAGGAGACCAGCGAGGATTACGAGTTCGTCAAGGCCACCTTTCCCAAGCGCCTCTCGGCGTTCTTCGCGGCCATCCAGAACAAGTTTCACTTCGCCGTTGCCGGAAAGACATCTGCCGAACTGG
>JAEZPL010000712.1 GCA_023413605.1 Pseudomonadota bacterium | reverse complement strand
CACTGGGTGGCCGACGCCCACTACATGGTCGTGCCGAAGGGCCTGCCGCCGGAGAAGGTGGCGGTCATCCTTGACCTCATGGCCTTCATGCTGAAGCCGGAACAGCAGGCCTACGCCTATGACGAGGGCTACTTCTACCCCGGCCCGGCGGTGCAGGGCGTGACGCTCGCCATGGCCCCGGCCGACAGCCAGGCCGCCATCAGCGAGTTCGGCCGGCCCGAATACGACAAGCTGATCGCCGACAACCCCATCGAGCTTCCGCTCGACGCCAAGGGGCTGGTGGACGCCTTCCGCCTGTGGGACGAGCGGATCGGCGCCGCGAAGACGAAGTAGACGACGCAAAGGTGAAGGGCATGCCACGCGCCGAAAGCGCTCGAAAACAGGGTGAGTTCGGCGAGATTCGGTTGGACCGCGTCAGCCGGGGCTTCGACGGCGTGATGGCCTTGCAGGACCTGGACCTGACCATCCGGCGCGGGGAGTTCATCGCCTTCCTGGGGCCGTCGGGCTGCGGCAAGTCGACGGCGCTGAACTGCGTCGCCGGCCTGCTGTCGCTGACCGGCGGCAGCATCTGGGTGGACGACCGCCGCATCGACGAGCTGCCGCCGGAACGCCGCGGCTTCGGCATGGTGTTCCAGAACTACGCCCTGTTCCCGCACATGACCGTGCGCAAGAACATCGGCTTCGGGCTCGCCATGCGCGGCGTCCCGAAGGCGGAGGCCGACGCGCGCATCGACGCCGCCGTCCGGCTGGTCCAACTGGAGGCGCACGGGAACAAGCTGCCGGGCCAGCTGTCGGGCGGGCAGCAGCAGCGCGTCGCCATCGCGCGGGCCATCGTGGTGCAGCCGCCGCTGGTGCTGATGGACGAGCCGCTGTCCAACCTGGACGCCCGGCTGCGGCTGGAGATGCGGCACGAGATCCGGCGCATCCACAATGAGCTTGGCCGCTCCACCGTTTACGTCACCCACGACCAGGACGAGGCGCTGTCGCTGGCCGACCGCATCGTCGTGCTGCGCGAGGGCCGGGTGCGCCAGATCGGCACGCCGGAGGAGCTGTACGCCCGTCCCGCGACGCTCGACGTCGCGCGCTTCATGGGCTACCGCAACGTGTTCGAAGGGGAGTTGGCGGGCGGGGAGAACGGTCGCGCCGCCGACCATCACGTCACCGTCCAGCGCGACGGCGTCCGCGTCGTCGGCACTCCGCGGACCGCGCTGGGAACCGGCCGCGCGGCGGTCGCCATCCGGCCGGAGGACGTGCTGCCCGGCCCGGACGGCCCCGACGCCATCCCCGGCGTGGTGGAAAGCGTGGAGTTCGTCGGGCGCGAATACGCCGCCACGGCCCTGACCCCCGGCGGGCTGCTTCTGCATTTCCGCTCGCACCAGCGGCTTGGCCTCGACGAGCCGGTGCGCCTGCGGGCAGCGCCCGAGCGCGTGCTGGTCTTCGCGCCGGAGGAGGGCGCATGACGACCACCCACCTCGCGGACCGGCCGCGCGGGGCGGAGCGGCCAAGCCTGCGCCGCCGCATCGCCGCCGCGGGCTGGGACCGCACGACGCTGCTGGTGCTGCCGGCGGCGCTGTTCGTCGTGCTGCTGTTCATCTACCCCTTCGCCTACGGCCTCGTTTTATCGTTCGAGCCGGTGAAGGGCGGCGTCTTCGCCAACTACGCCACCTTCTTCAGCGACCCGTTCCTGCACGACACCATCGGCAAGACGATGTGGCTGGCGCTGCCGGCCACGGTGCTGAACATGGCGCTCGCGCTGCCCATCGCCTTCCGCGTGCGGAACCTGTCCTGGCAGCGCGCGCTGACCACCATCCTGGTCATCCCCATCACGCTGGGCACGGTGCTGGTGGCGGAAGGGCTGCTGACCTACCTGGGGCCGCAGGGCTGGCTGAACCGCACGCTGATCGAACTGGGGCTGACCAGCGGGCCGGTGCGGCTGACGCACAATTATTGGGGCGTTTTCCTGTCGCTGGTCATCACCGGCTTTCCCTTCGTCTTTCTTCTGACGCTGTCCTACGTCACCGGCATCGACCCGGCGCTGCCGCAGGCGGCGGCCACGCTGGGCGCCGGGCCGACGCGGCAGTTCCGGCACATTTTCCTGCCGCTGCTGATCCCCGGGCTGGCCGTCGCCTTCTGCCTTGCCTTCGTGCAGGCCTTTTCGGTCTTTCCGTCGGCGGTTCTGCTGGGGGCGCCGGCCGGGCCGACGCGCGTCATCTCCATCGCCGCCTATCAGGCGGCGTTCGAGCAGTACGACTATTCCATGGCCTCGGCCATCGCGATGATCATGGCGGCGGTGCAACTGGTCGTGGTGGTGGCGGTGCTGGGCGCCCGGACCCTGTTCTACCGCGGCCCGATGGGCAGCGGGAAAGGCTGATCGGCATGGGACACGGCGACGGACACACATCAAAAGCCCTGATGTCCAAGGCCTGGAACAGCCTCGTCTGGCTGACCATCGGCTTCTTCGTCCTCAATCTTCTGGCCCTGATCGCGGCGGTGGGCGTGAACAGCTTCGCCACGCGGTGGCTGGGCACGTGGCTGCCGGCCGGCTACACCACGCGCTGGTACTTCTCGGCATGGGACGAGTTCCAGCTGGGCGACGTGCTGCTGGTGACCATGGAGGTCGTGCTGGCGGTCGTGGCGCTGTCGCTGCTGCTGGGCGTGCCGGCGGCCTACGCGCTCGCGCGGCGGGAGTTCGCGGGCAAGCGGCTGGTGACGCTGCTGTTCGTGCTGCCGCTGCTGGTGCCGCCCATCACCTACGGCATCCCAATGGCGACGGTGCTGTACCAGCTGCACCTTGCCGGCACCATGACGGGCGTGATCCTGGCGAACCTCGTCCCCACGGTGCCCTTCGTCATCCTGGTGATGACTCCTTTCATCGAGCAGATCGACCCGAAGCTGGAGGCCGCCGCCCGCGTCTTCGGCGCCAACACGCCGCGCGTCTTCCTGCATGTGCTGGTGCCGCTGCTGGCGCCGGGCATGCTGGCGGCCGGGCTGCTGGTGCTGGTGCGCACCGTCGCCATGTTCGAGCTGACCTTCCTGACCGCGGGGCCGAGCAGCCAGACGCTGGTCGTGGCGCTCTACTACTCCGTCTTCGCCGCGGGGGTGCGGGCCGGCCAGTCGGTGGACGCCATGGCGATGATCTACATGGCGACCACGCTGGTCTGGCTGTTCATCGCGCTGCGCTTCGTCGATCCCACGCAGCTCGTCACCCGCGTCAAAAAGACCTCGTGAGCGGGGCCTACTTGCCCTTGCGGGTCAGCAGGAAGACGAACACGCCGATGGTCACGACGATCACGCTCGCGGCACCGGCCAGCGCGATGTAGGCGGGGGCATCGAAGTTCATGGTGGTTCTCCCTTGGTGGAACGCGTGAGGATCAGGGGGCGAGGAAGACGGTGTCGTGCTGCACGGCCAGCCCGTCCGGCTGCCGGGTAACGACGAAGGCGGTGGGGGTGGAGGTCTGGCGGATCGCATCCCGAGGCACGCGGACGAGCACGCGGTGGGTGGCGACGCTGTCCGGATCGGCGTGGACGTTCACCGCTTCGGCCGAGCCGTCGCCGTCGCCGCCGGCGACCGACAGGACGGCGCCCGGCAGGCCCGTGACGGTGAGGCGGTAGTCCTGCGCGGCGCGGGTCATGTTCAGGATCTTGACCGTGTAGGCGTTCTGGATGTCCCCGTTCGCCAGCGTGACGAACAGCGGTGCGCGGTCGCGCAGGATGTTCACGTCAACCTTGGGCTTCAGCACCAGCCCGGCGGCCATCAGCCCGCCGACGACGGTCAGGATCAGCGTGTAGATGATGGTGCGGGGTCGGATCGGCTTGAACACCGGCTTGGCGCCGTTGGCCCGCGCGATCTGGGCGTTCAGCGAGTCGAAGCGGATCAGGTCGCCGGGGCGGCCGATCTTCGCCATCACGTCGTTGCAGGCGTCCACGCACAGCCCGCAGCCGATGCAGGCCATCTGCGGCCCCTTGCGGATGTCCACGCCGGTCGGGCAGACGTGCACGCAGGCGGCGCAGTCGATGCAGTCGCCGTGGCCCTGGGCCCGGCGCTCCTCCCAGCTTTGCGAGCGCTTGAGGTGGGCGCGTCCTTCGCCGCGCCAGTCCTCGTAGGTGACGACGAGGCTTTCCTCGTCCTGCATCGCCGCCTGGAAGCGCGGCCAGGGGCACATGTAGATGCACACCTGTTCCCGCGCGAAGCCGGCCAGAAGGTAGGTGGTGCCGGTGAACAGGCCGATGAACAGCAGGACGTTGCCGGACGCCTCGAACCGCAGCATCTCGCCGGCCAGGGCCGGGGCGTCGTTGAAGTAGAAGACCCAGGCCCCGCCGGTCGCAAGGGCGATCAGCAGCCACGCCGCGTGCTTGGCGGCCTTCTTCCCCAGCTTCGCCAGGGACCAGGGCGCGTTGTCGAGCCGGATGCGGTCGCCGCGGTCGCCTTCGATCCGGCGTTCCACCCAGAGGAACAGGTCGCTCCACACCGTCTGCGGGCAGGAGTAGCCGCACCACACGCGGCCGGCGAGCGCGGTCGCCAGGAACAGGCCGACGGCGCCCAGGATCAGCGTTCCGGTGAGGTAATAAACCTGCTGCGGCCACAGTTCGATGAAGAAGAAATACAGGCGCCGGCCGGGAAGATCGACCAGCACCGCCTGATCCGGCGCACCCGGCCCGCGGTCCCAGCGGATCCAGGGCGTGACGTAGTAGATTCCCAGAAGAACGGCCAGGGTCAGCCATTTCAACCGGCGGAAGGTGCCGGCCACCGACTTCGGGTAGATCTTGCGGTGCTGGGCGTACAGGCTGCTTTTGGGGCGCGGGGTGCTTTGGGGCGCCGCGTTCTGGAGCGGCGTGGTGGGGGCCGTTTGCGGTTCGGTGCTGGAAACGCTCATCATGCTCGTCC
>JAEZPL010000370.1 GCA_023413605.1 Pseudomonadota bacterium | reverse complement strand
TCCTGGACGCTCTCGGCGAGGTCGCGGATGGTCGCCTGGGTGGCGTCGGTCTGGCGCTTGCCGGCGCCGACGCGCTTGACCGCCTCCTCGGTCAGCATGACCGAGGCGTTGATGCCGTGCTGGATTTCCGACAGGTTGGAGCGCACCTGGGCGGTCGCCTCCTTGGCCTGATCGGCCAGGCTCTTGATCTCGCCGGCCACCACGGCGAAGGTGCGGCCGTGCTCGCCGGCCGCGGCGGCCTCGATGGCGGCGTTGAGCGCCAGCAGGTGCGAGCGCTCGGCGATGTCGTTGACGGTCAGGATGATCTCGCCGATCGCCTGGGTGCGTTCCGACAGGATGACGATGTTCTCGGCCACCGCCTCGGCCTGCTCGCGGATCGCGTCCATCGCCTGGTTGGTGTCCTCCACCGCCTTCAGCCCGGTCTCGCTGGTCGCCGCGGCGGACTGCGCGCTGTGCGCCACGTCCTGGGCGCGCCGGTTGATCTGCGCCCCGGACTCGGTGATCTCGCTCAACGTCGCCGTCGTCTCCTCCACCGCCGCCAGCTGCTGCGCCACGCTCGCCGCCTGCTGCTGCGTCGAGGCCCGGATCTGCGCGGTCGCCGCGTGCACGTTCTCGGCGGCGGACCGGGTCGACGACGCCACGCCCCGCAGCTTCTGGGTCATGTCGTTGAGGTAGGCGCCCAAAGTCGACAGTTCGTCGCTGCCTGCGATCACGACCTGCTGGGTCAAATCCCCGTCCCGCACCCGGCCGGTGAGAGCCACGGCGTTGCGCAGGCGGGTGGTGATGGACCGGCTGATCAGAAGCGCGATCAGGATCGCGGAGCCGATCGCAACGACACCGGCAACAAGGGCCGAGTTGATCACGTCCTGGCGAAGCTGCCGGACGCGCTGCTGCCCCGCCTGGGCAAGCGCACGGCTGATGTCGCCCCCGCTCTTGATGTTCGAATCGATTGTGGCGCGGAGTGAATTGAGCTGCGGCTGCAGGGTCCGCGCTTCGACGTCACGCCCTTGCTGCAGAAGGTCGAACATCGACAAGGCCACGCCCCGGATGTTGCGGAAGGCGTCGCGGAGATTGTCCGCGCGCACGATCATCTCTTTCCACAGCCGTTCCCGCTCGGCCGAGATGGGGTCCACCGCGCTGGCTTCCGCAAGATTGCGGAGTTCATCGACGAACACCTGAACCTCATCCGATTCGGCGAAGTAGCGCTGGTGCAGAGGGACGATGTTCGGCGCCCGCCCCTCGGCCCTGGCCATGATCGCTTCGGCCACGGCGCTGTCCCGCTGGCTGCGCAGGTCCGCCTGCAACCCGGCGATCTCCTTCAGCAGGTCGGTTGCCTCCACGTCGTGTCGTGCAACCTCTTCCGCAATGCCCAGAATGGCATCCACACGATAGGCCTGATACACCAAGGGCAAAAGGACGAGGAGACACAGGACTCCAAAACCAACACCAAGCTTGTGCGCGATCTTCACGGAAAGCCTCACCCTGACGACTTCGCCAGTCTTAGCACCGATCTTCCTCGTTCACTACGCCTGGAGGCTCTCCATGACTTTCGACGGAGCATATGCCTATCCAAAAGGAACATGCCGGCACTGATTTCATCGGCGGATCCTCGAAGCGTGCAGGCTGAGCCCATTCAAGCCTCCAGCCCTTCAAACCATACCCATTGTGATTTTCTGGTGGTCCGTGCGTCGCGGGCTGACTCGTCCGGGGCGGGCGGCTATGCTCCCCGACGCAAGAAAGAGGTGGTGCAATGGCGGGCAGAAGGCGCAAGGCGCCACGAAAGGCCAGGAAGACCCAGGCATCGGCGTTGCATGCCCGGACCCCCGAGGTCGTCGCGGCCAACGGGCCGGCACTGGCCGGCGGGAAGCCGATGGCCCCCGGGTTGTCGTCGCTGTCCGCCTCCAAGCGGCGCAAGGTCCGCTACAAGGCCGCATCGGATGCCGACGCCGGAGCGTTCCTCGGCCCTGAACAGCAATATCTTCTGAGGAAACGGCGCGAGGTCGAGCAGCGCGCGGCAACGCAGCGCCGTGCCGTCGTCGGGATCGTTCTCGCCGTGGTCGCCGCCGCCGCTGCCGGCGTTTGGGCGTTGCTGCGGGCCTGAGCGCCCGAGGCAAAAAAGGGGGTGGTTGCCCACCCCCGCTGAACGACCGGGGTCACTCCCACTCGATGGTGCCGGGCGGCTTCGAGGTGATGTCGTAGACGACGCGGTGGACGCCGCGAACCTCGTTGACGATGCGGTTCGACACGCGCGCCAGGAAATCGTGCGGGAACGGGTACCAGTCGGCGGTCATGCCGTCGGTGGAGGTCACCGCGCGCAGGGCCAGGACGTGGTCGTAGGTGCGGCCGTCGCCCATCACGCCCACCGTGCGGACCGGCAGCAGCACGGCGAAGGCCTGCCAGATCGCGTCGTAGAGGCCGGCGTTGCGGATTTCCTCCAGATAGACCGTGTCGGCCTTGCGCAGGATCTCCAGCTTCTCCGGCGTGATCTCGCCCGGCACGCGGATGGCGAGGCCAGGACCGGGGAACGGGTGGCGGCCGATGAAGGCGGGCGGCAGGCCCAGCTCACGGCCCAGCGCCCGAACCTCGTCCTTGAACAGTTCGCGCAGCGGCTCCACCAGCTTCAGCTTCATGCGCTCCGGCAGGCCGCCGACATTGTGGTGCGACTT
>JAEZPL010000704.1 GCA_023413605.1 Pseudomonadota bacterium | reverse complement strand
CGCCGTCGCCGGCGGCAACTCGGCCAGCAGCAGTTCCAGTTCGGCGGCGGCCACGTTCACGGGCAGCTCCGGCCGGCAGGCGCGCAGCGCCTCCAGGGCCAGATCGAACGCGGTCTCGTGATCGCCCTCGTCGAGCGCCGCGAGATAGGCGTGCGCAACGGTGGCAACTTCCTCCGGCGTCAGGTCGTCAACTCGCAGGGACGTATCGGACAGCATGGCGGCGATACTCGTACGAAGAAGGTCGGAAAATCGCAGACTAGCGAAACATGGTTAACAAGCGGTTTCCGATCCCCGCCGAAGCCCCGCGCATTCGGGTGAGCGCGGTCGGGGCGCGGTCAAGCCAGACCCGGCCAAACCACGCCCCGACTCGTCAAGGCCGCTCAGCTGTCCTTGTACAGTTGCTCCTGCTGGTAGGCGGTGATGCCCACACGCTGGATGAGGTCGAGTTGGGTCTCGATCCAGTCGATGTGCTCCTCGGTGTCGTCGAGGAGTTCGGCCAGGATGTGGCGGGTCTCGTAGTCGCGAACCTGCTCGGCGATCGTGATGGCGTCGATCAGATCGGTGCGGGCCTTGTGCTCCACCTTCAGATCGTTGCCGAGGATTTCCGGCACGTCCTCGCCGATCAGCAGCTTGCCCAGGTCCTGAAGGTTGGGAAGCCCCTCCAGGAACAGGATGCGCTCGATGACCTTGTCGGCGTGCTTCATCTCGTCGATGGATTCTTCGTAGATCTTGTGCGCGATCCGCTTCAGACCCCAATTCTTCAACATGCGCGCATGCAGGAAGTACTGGTTGATGGCGGTCAGCTCATTGGTCAGGATTTTATTGAGATGCGAAATGACTTGAGGATCGCCCTTCACGCTGTGCCTCCTGCGGCTCTCTTGTTGGATTCGAACCCGACGCGGAAAAGACCATGCCTTAGCTGTGGCCTTTTGGCAATCCGGTGTCGCCATCGGGACGGACGTCGGTCGCACCCGAGGAGCAAAGGCAGCGCGGGATTCGGTTGAAGCAGCCGGCATCACGATGGTGCGGGCGGCGGGACTCGAACCCGCATGCTCTAGGCGAGGGATTTTAAGTCCCTTGCGTCTACCAATTCCGCCACGCCCGCGCACCGTCGGCGGATCGGCATCAAAGGGAGGGTTGGCCCGCCCGTCGCAGTTGCATATTATTGTATGCAGCCTTCCGTTCCGCTCGATTGACTTAGACAATCGGGAGGCGTTTGGTCAAGAACTGTGCGCGCTTCTGACGGAATCCCCATACTTTTCCTTCGCAACCTCAGCGATTACCGGAGGGTTGAATGGAGTCGTTCAATTGGCTGGGGCTGGTCAGCCTGCTGATGGTCGCAGTGCTGGTCGTGCCCGCGGCGCTGTCGCGCAACCGGGGCACATGGCTGCCATTCGCGGCGATCTGGCTCGCCGTCATCGTGGGGCTGGTCTGGGCGTACCGGACCTTCGGGCCGTTTTAGCCAAGCCCGGTCCAGAGGCCCCGATCCATAGGCCTCCAACCACAAGCCCCAACTCACAGGTGCCTAAGTCCACGCCGCCCGCTTACGGGCGCGTGTCCTCGTTCAGGGTCATCACGCCGATTCCCATCGCCACGCTGCCGAAGGTGAGCATCAGGCCGGCATACAGCATCACCGTGGCGACAAGGCCGTATTCGCTCCGACCGATCAGCGTCGCCAGATTGGCAACGTCGAAGATCAGCAGGCCAGAGCCGAGCACCACGGCCCCGGCCACGCCGGACAGCAGGTGCTTCAGCAGGAACAGGATGGCGGCTTTCTCGAAAGGCTTCATGACACGAGGCTTCACATCGTCACTCCGATCTCTTCAACATGGATTGGTTTAGAGTAGCGACAATATGTCACACCCACGGATTGCCGCTTGGGTGCCCCACCTACCCTTTGGCGCCAACCGTGACGTTGGGCGTACCGCCCAGCCGGCGGACGATGCCGGCCAGTTCCTCCGTCGCGGCCTCCAGGCGGGGTTCGTCGGTGCCGCGCAGGACGAGGCTGACGCCGAAAAAGCCGTTTCGGAAATAGGGATAGCTGCCGATCTCCAGGTCCGGATAATGGTCCTGGAGCGCGCCCAGATCCTCCGCGATCCGGCCCTCCGCCAGTTCGCAGGCCACGGTGCGGGCGTGCAGTGCCGGGCCGCCCTGAAGGCGCGGCAGGACGCCGTCGAGCATCGCCTGCATGATGTTGGGCACGCCGGCCATCACGAAGACGTTGCCGATCTGGAACCCCGGCGCCGCGCTGATCGGGTTGTCCACCAGCGTGGCCCCCGCGGGGATGTTCGCCATGCGCAGCCGCGCCTCGTTCAGCTTCGACGGGTCGCCGTAGTGCCGCTCCAGCCGCGCCACCGCTTCCGGGTTGCGCTCCAGCGCCACGCCGAAGGCTTTGGCGACGCAGGCCGAGGTGATGTCGTCGTGCGTCGGGCCGATACCGCCGGTGGTGAAGACGTAGCTGTAGCGGGCGCGCAGGGCGTCCAGCGTCGCGATGATCTCCTCCTCCACGTCCGGGACGACGCGCGCCTCGCGCAGGCGGATGCCGATCCCGCCCAACTTTTCCGCGATGTGCGGCAGGTTGGCGTCCTTGGTGCGGCCGGACAGAATCTCGTTCCCGATGATCAGAACGGCGGCCGTCGGGTTGAGGGTGGCCGGGTCGGGAATGGTCTGGCTGGAGGCGGGCGTGGACATGCGGAGTGGGCTCCGTGCTCGGATGGCGTGTGGGACGGTCCGGCGGGCTTGCCGGAGGGAGGGGTAGAGCTTTAACGTAGCCCTCAAGATGCGCTTCCCCACCCCCCTCCTTCAAGGCCGCCTCGTCCGCCGCTACAAGCGGTTCCTCGCCGACGTGGACCTGAACGGCGACGTGATCACCGCCCATGTGCCCAATTCCGGCAGCATGATCGGGCTGGACGCCCCGGGATCCGTCGTCTGGCTGTCGCGGTCCGACAATCCCAACCGCAAGCTCGCCCACACGCTGGAACTGGTCGAGGCCGATGGCGGCCCCCATGGAACATGCCTCGTCGGCGTCAACACGTCGCACCCCAACGGGCTGGTCGCAGCGGCGATCGCCGCCGGCACGATCCCGGAACTGGCCGGCTACGCCCGCCTGCGGCGCGAGGTGAAATACGGCAGGAACTCCCGCATCGACGTGCTGCTGGAGGACGACGCCGGGGACGGGGGCCGCCCGCCGGCCTATGTGGAGGTGAAGAACGTCCACCTGCGCCGGCCGGACCGCGGCGATGGGCTGGCCGCGGAGTTTCCGGACTGCGTCACAGCGCGCGGCGCCAAGCATCTGGAGGAAATGACGGACATGGTGCGCCAGGGCGCGCGGGCCGTCATGGTGTACCTTGTGCAGCGTGCCGACTGCGCCTACTTCCGAATCGCCGCGGACATCGACCCGACCTACGCCGCCGGCTTGCGCCGGGCGCTCGAATCCGGGGTGGAAGCCGTGTGCTGGTCCTGTAGGATCACGCCGGAGGCGATCGAACTGGACCGTCCGCTGCCGCTGCGCCTGGACTGACCGCAACAGGACTGATCGCGACAGGTTGGCCGCGAGGCCATTCGTTTCTGACAGCCGCAAGGCCGTTCGTTTTTGATAGGGGTTACTCTCTTGGACCACAACGACCTCGATTCCCATCGCATCCGGATCCACGGGCCGGAGGACTTCGAGGGCATGCGCAAGGCTGGCCGGCTGGCCGCCGCCACGCTCGACTTCATCACGCCCTACGTGCAGCCGGGCATCACCACCGGCGAACTGGACCGGCTGCTGGAACAGTTCATCCGCGACCACGGCGGCATTCCGGCGCCGCTCGGCTACCGCGGCTTTCCGCGGGCGAACTGCATCTCGGTCAACCATGTGGTCTGCCACGGCATTCCCGGCGACAAGCGGCTGATGAACGGGGACATCCTGAACATCGACGTGACCCCCATCCTGGACGGCTGGTACGGCGACAGCAGCCGCATGTACCTGTGCGGCGACGTCAGCGTGAAGGCGAAGAAGCTGGTGGATGTCACCTACGACGCGCTGATGATCGGCATCGATCAGGTGAAGCCGGGCGCCACTCTGGGTGACATCGGCCACGCCATCCAGACCTTCGCGGAAGGCCACCGCTTCTCGGTGGTGCGCGACTTCTGCGGCCACGGCCTCGGCCGCGTCTTCCACGAGCCGCCGTCGGTCCTGCATTTCGGCAACCCCGGCACCGGCGTGGTGCTGAAGGAAGGCATGATCTTCACCATCGAACCGATGATCAACGCCGGCCGCTATGACGTGAAGATCCTGGGCGACGGCTGGACCGCCGTGACCAAGGACAAGTCCCTGTCCGCCCAGTTCGAGCATTCCATCGGCGTGACCAAGGACGGCTGCGAGATCTTCACCCTCTCGCCCGCCGGCTACACCAAGCCGCCCTACCCCGTCCCGGCCGAGGAGGCAAAGGAGACGGTTTGAGGACCGTCCCCTTTTCCCACGGGGAGAAGGCCAGGCGCGCCGCGCGATGTGATTTTCCCGCGAAAGAGGTATAGTCCCGCGCACACCTTTGTATGGCGGCGCGGGCATGGGCGGGATCAAAACCAGGAAGGGCATGGGGGACGCGGCTGCGGCGCCGGGGCTGTTGGCCCTGGGGCTGGAGCCGCCTGCGGCGACCGCCGCCGGCCTACCCCCGGACGAGCCGCATTACCAGGGCCACCGGGCACGGCTCTACACCCGCTTCCTGGAGGGCGGGGCGGACGCGCTCCAGGATTACGAGCTTCTGGAGATGATCCTGTTCGCGGTCAACCCGCGCCGCGACGTGAAGCCGCTCGCCAAGACGCTGATCAAGGCTTTCGGCGACCTGTGGGGCGTGGTCAACGCGCCGCCGGAGCGGCTGCGCGGCTTCAGCGTCGACGGCGTCTCGCTCGCCTCCGACAAGGCGGTGGCCATGGTGCGGGTGGTCGGGGCGGCGGCATTGCGCGGCATGCGGCAGCAGGTGATCAACCGGCCGGTTCTGGCCTCCTGGCAGGCCTTGCTGGAATACTGCACCGCGGCCATGGCGCACGAACCGATGGAGCAGTTCCGCCTGCTGTTCCTGGACCGCAAGAACAAGCTGATCGCCGACGAGGTGCAGCAGACCGGCACCGTGGACCATACGCCCGTCTACCCGCGTGAGGTCGTGAAGCGCGCGCTGGAGCTGTCGGCCAGCGCCATCATCCTGGTGCACAACCACCCCTCGGGCGACCCGACGCCCAGCCGCGCCGACATCGAGATGACCAAGGAGATCGTGCGTGCCGCCCATGCCGTCGGCATCGCGATCCACGACCACATCATCGTCGGCAAGGGCAAGCACACCAGCTTCAAGGCGCAGGGGCTGATGTAGCCGCGCCGCCGCAGGGTGCCCGACCCGGAAGGGAACCGGACCGTGCACCCGAAGACGCCGGGGAA
This sequence comes from Pseudomonadota bacterium, assembly GCA_023413605.1. Lineage (GTDB taxonomy): Bacteria > Pseudomonadota > Alphaproteobacteria > Azospirillales > Azospirillaceae > Azospirillum. The sequence goes on along the minus strand of JAEZPL010000704.1, from coordinate 2,123 downwards.
CCTGCTGTCGGTGGGCGCTCAGGCCACCGGGGCCGCCGTTCGTTCCGCCTGCTCGGCGATGAAGGCGGTGAAGTCGTTGAAGGGCATGGGGCGGGCGAGCAGGTAGCCCTGGATCTGGTCGCAGCCGAGCCTGGCGAGGCAGCCGAACTGCTCCTCCGTCTCCACGCCTTCGGCGATGGTCTGCATGCGCAGGGAACGGGCCATGCCGATGATCGCCTCGGTGATGGCGCCGCCGTCGGAGCCATCGGTCAGGCCCAGCACGAAGGAACGGTCGATCTTCAGCTTGTCCACGCGGAAGCGCTTCAGGTAGCTGAGGCTGGAATAGCCGGTGCCGAAATCGTCGATGGCCAGCGCCACGCCCATCTCGCGCAGCCGGGCGAAGGTGTTGGCGACCATGTCGGAATTGTCCATCAGGACACTCTCGGTCACTTCCAGCTCCAGGCAATTGGGCGGCACGTTGTAGGCGGACAGCCAGAAGGCCACGCGCTCCGCCAGTCCGGGGCGGCGCATTTGCACCGCCGACAGGTTGATGGCGATCAGCAGGGACCGGTCGTGCGCGATCAGCTCCGCCGCGCGGCGGCAGGCCTCGCCCAGCACCCAGTCGCCGAGCGGCAGGATCAGGCCGGTATCCTCGGCCACGGGGATGAACTGTCCGGGCGGCACCAGCTTTCCGTCCGGGCGGCGCCAGCGCACCAGCGCTTCCGCCCCAACAAGGTGACGGCCGTCGACGGAGAACTGAGGCTGGAAGTGCAGTTCCATCTCGTTGTTGGCCAGCGCGTTGCGCAGGTTGCTTTCCAGCCACATCCGCTCCGACGCGCGCTTGTTCAGCTCCGGCGTGAAGAACTGGTGGTTGGCGCGGCCCGACTCCTTGGCGGCGTACATGGCCATGTCGGCGCTCTTCAGCAACGCGTCGATGGTCTGGCCGTCGTCCGGGTAGACGGCGATGCCGATGGACGGTGAGATTTGCAGCTCGTGCCCGTCCACCTCGAAGGGGTCGCTCATCGTCCGCAACACCTTGCGGGCCACCGCGCCGGCCGCGTCGGGCGTCTCCATGTCGTTGATCAGGATGACGAACTCGTCGCCGCCCTGGCGGCTGACCGTGTCGCTGGCCCGCACAGTTTCCAGCAGCCGCGCGCCGACCGCGCGCAGCAGCCGGTCGCCGACCCCGTGACCCAGGCTGTCGTTGATCGTCTTGAAGCGGTCGAGGTCCACGAACAGCAGCCCGACCTTCCGGCCGTGGCGGATGGCGCTGAGCATCGCGCGCTCCAGCCGGTCGCGCAGCAGGAAACGGTTGGGCAGGTCGGTCAGGAAGTCGTACTGGGCGAGGTGGCGGATCCGTTCCTCCTGCGCGCGCTTCTCGGTGATGTCGGAGAAGGCGGCGATGTAGTTGACGACCTCCCCCGCCTCGTTCCGCACCACCTGGATGCTGAGCCATTCCGGAAAAATCTCGCCCGACTTGCGCTGGTTCCAGATCTCGCCGGACCAATGCCCGGCCTCGCGCAGCGTCGCCCACATATCCTTGTAGAAATCGCCATCCTGCCGGCCGGAGGACATCTTGGACGGATCCTGGCCCAGCACCTCGTCCCGGCTGTAGCCGGTGATGCGGCAGAAGGCGTCGTTCACCGCGACGATCTGGTTCTTTTCATTGGTGACGACCATGCCTTCCGCGGCGTTGTCGAACACCTTGGCGGACAGGCGCAGTTCCCATTCCACCCGCTTGCGCGCGGAGTTGTCGCGGGCGATGGCGCAGATGTAGGCGTCGCCCTCGTAGGTCACGCGGCTTGCGGTCACCTCCAGGTCCAACAGGCGGCCGTCGCGGGTCCTGTAGACCGTCTCGTAGCGTTCAGCCTCGCCCCCCCTGCCCTGAAAGGATGTCAGCAGGTCGGCATGGGTGCCGACCAGCGCGTCCAGCGGCGCGCCCAGCGCCGTGCAGCCGAAGGTGTTGACGTAGGTGATGCGCAACGCGGAGTCGGCCAGCACCACGATCTCCGAGACGTGATCCACGAAGAAGTTGGCGAGGTAGAGCTGCCGCGCGCGTTCGCGCAGCATGGTGTCGCTCTGCCGCATGCTGGACCGGAAGGTTCCGACGATGCGCCGGATCCAGCCGGTGACCAGCCAGGACA
>JAEZPL010000237.1 GCA_023413605.1 Pseudomonadota bacterium | reverse complement strand
CCACCAGGGCGCCCATGGGCAGGCCATCGCCGGGCGGCAGGACGGCGACCGGTTCCGGCGTGTGGCCGCTGGGCGCGGCGCGGCGGAAGGCCGTGGCCTGCTGTTCCAGGTTGGCGGCGGGATCGAGACCCATCTGGCTCCAGCGCGGCACACGGGCGACCAGTCCCCGTCCCCGCAGCCGCACATGGTCGTGCGCCACCCCCTTGCGCGGCATCGGCTCCAGTGCGTCGGGTGGAAGCGACGCAAAGGCGGGCAGGCGGGTGAGGGCCGTGTGGAGGCCCAGGTGAAAGGTGGTCAGCATGGGCGGCGATCGCTCCCCCGCCCCGGCCGGGAGAGGCAAGGATGCGGAGCCGTCACGTCAGACCTGATGCTCTCTCAACCGCGGCATCAGCTCGACGAGGTTGCAGGGGCGGTGGCGGTTGTCGAGCTGCCAGACCAGGATGTCGTCCCAAGCGTCGCGGCAGGCGCTGGGGGAACCCGGCAGCGCAAAGATATAGGTGCCGTTGGCGACGCCGGCCGTGGCGCGGCTCTGGATGGTCGAGGTGCCGACCTTGGCGTAGCTGAGATAGCGGAACAGCTCGCCGAAGCCGGGGATGGGCTTCTCGAACAGGGCTTCCACCGCCTCGGGCGTCACGTCGCGGCCGGTCACGCCGGTGCCGCCTGTGGTCAGCACCACGTCGATCTGCGGATCGGCGATCCAGGCCTGGACCTGGGCGCGGATGCTGGCGATGTCGTCCTTGACGATCGCGCGGGCGCCGAGCTTGTGGCCGGCGGCGGCCAGCCGTTCGACCAGCGCGTCGCCGGATCGGTCGTCCTCCGCCGTGCGCGTGTCGGACACGGTCACGACGGCGATGTTGACGGAAAGAAAGGGGCGGTTGTCGTCAATCTTCGGCATGCTGGGCGACCTGAGTCGGGCGGGCGTCCACTGGCATATAGAACGGCCAACTGCCGGCCGCAACGGCATCCAGCGATCCGATTTCCTGACCCAGGCGCAAACGGTAGATCCAGAAGTTGGCGACGACCTTCTCCACATAGTCCCGCGTCTCGGCGTAGGGCAGGCTTTCGATGAAGAGAAGCGGGTCGGTTACGTCGGCCAGATCCCTGCGCCAGCGGGCCAATGTGCCCGGGCCGGCGTTGTAGGCGGCGGCCAGCAGGAACAGGTTGTTGCCAATGTCCGGGTAGCCCAGCAGCTCGCTCAGATAGCGCTGGCCCAGTTCCATGTTGGTGGCGGGGTCGAACAGGCCGGACCGGTTGGTGTCGGCCTCTCCGATGTCGGCGTTGCGCTCCTGCACGTGCTGGGCGGTGGCGGGCATGATCTGCATCAGGCCCGTCGCCCCGGCGGAGCTGATCAGCTTCGGGTCGAAGCGCGATTCCTGGCGCATCACGGCGAACAGCAGCGCCCGGTCGACCGCGAAGCCGTCGCGCGGCTTCCAGTGCGGCAGGGGATAGAGCGCCGCCGTGTAGGGCGCGCCGTCCGGCGCCGTCACCGCGTTGCCGACCTGAAGCGCCAGGGCCGGCAGCCCGGCTCGGTCGGCCAGCGCGACCAGCGCCTGTTCCGCCAGGGTGTCGCCGCGCGGGTGGATGCGCCGCAGTTCCAGTTCCGCCAGATCGCGCTGGCCGGCTTGAAGCAGGGCTATGGCGCGGGCGCCGCCGGGCTTCTCCGCCAGCGCCTTCAGGTGCAGGCCGGTCAGCTCGGGCGTCTGCCAGTGCAGGTTCCCGATGCCGCCCAACGTGCGGTGCGCCAGCAGGCCGTAGAAGGTGTGCGGGAAGCGCGCCGCCGCGGCGAGGTGGGCGCGCGCCTCCTCGTTGCGGCCCTTCTTGGCGTGCGCCCGCGCCGCCCAATAGTCGGCGGCGGCGGCCATCCAGGGGGAACGCGGCCGGGCGGCGGCCATGGCGTCGAAATGGCGGGAGGCGCGGTCGTGCTGCTTCAGCCGCCACGCTGCGAGGCCGGCGATCCAGTGCGCGTCCGTCACGACGTCGCCGGAGCGCGCGGCGCTGGCCGAGGCCAGCGACAGAGCCTGGGCCACTTCGCCCGAATAGTAGAGCGAGGCCGCGATGCGCGCCCGCGAACGGTCGTACTGCACCGAGTCGAGGTTCTTGCCGACCTCGTCCTGGCTCAGCAGGGCGAGCGCCGCGCCGGGCTTGCCGGCGCGCAGCAATTCCTGCACGCGGGAAATCGCGGAATGGTCGGCGCGCGGGCGGTTGGTGGTGCGGCTGCGCGGCGCGACGGTGAGCTTCTGCTTGTCCTTGTCCTCCGCCGCTTCCGGAGCGGCGTCGGCGACCTTCTCGTCGGCCACTTTTTCATCGGCGGCCTGTTCGTCGGACGCACCGTCTTCGGTGATGGAATCCGAAGAGACGATTTCCGGCTTGGGGTCGGGGCGCAGGCCGCCCAGCCGTTCCAGCGAGCCGGTCAGACGTTCCCCGTCGTTGCCGCGCGGCGGTTTCGGCGCGCGCTGGCCGGCCGGCTGACGGCGTTGGGCGAGGCCGTGGATGCGGTCCGCCCCGGCGAGATCGCCGTATTGCTGCATCCAGCCGGCCAGCTCGTCATAGCTGGCCTTGCGGTCGGGGTGCAGGTAGCGGTGGCGCAGCACGTGGCCGATCAGCCGCTTGTCCGCAAGCAGACGGATCTCCCAGTCGGCCGCTTCCCATTCGCCCCGTTCCTGAAGCGCGAAGATGCGGCGATAGCGGTGGGCGTCCTCCTCCGACAGCTGGACCGAACGAGCTTCCTCGTCGGTTGCCAAAAGCAGGGGCTGATCCGCACGCTCGAAGCCCGGCGGGATGACGGGGCGTCCATCCGGCGCGTGGATCACAAGGGCTGCCTGGGCTGGGCGGAAGCCGCCGATCGGGTCGGGTGACACGCACATCACGACCGCTGTGCCCAGTGCCCCCAGAAGGTTCCGCCGCAGCGCGATCGAATTTGCTGCGTTGCAAAATATCCGGAGCATGTAAATCGTCTAACCGCTTATGCGGGGAATCGCAAGAAGTCGATTCTCCATACACGTTCCAGGTTGCTTCTTTGTGATGTTTTTCAGCAACTTAGGGGCTTCGGGAAAATGGCTTTAGCCCAGCCGGAAGACCCTTTTGGCGCAAGGTCATGCGTCATTTTGTCTGCTTCGGCCCAACCGCATAGCGGCGTCTTGCCAATCCTTGCCGATCGTTCGGAGTGCTGTTGCGTTATTTCGTTAGTCTGCAACTGTCGAAAATTCGAAAAAGACCGGGAGAAAAGAAACAATGCGCGAAACTTTTTATTTGTTTGGCGCAGTGGAGTCGATGGGCCACGGGTCGGGGCCGGAGCTGGGTGCAGTCGGCGCCCTTAAAGCGGATTGCGATCCGCTTTGGACCGCGACCGCGGTCCCGGCCTCTCGCGGGAACTTCGTTCCCGCTGGCGGCAGGCGGATGCCAAAGGCATCCGCTGAGAGCCGCCCGTGCGGCCGAAGCCCGACTGGCGAATGAAGTCGTATGAATCTAAAGCGAATGGAAATTCGCTTTAGGCCCCGAACCGCTCCATCAGGGACAGCAGGTCGCGCCACGCCTCGCGCTTGGCGATGGGATTGCGCAGCAGGTATGCCGGGTGCAGCATCGGGATCACCGGCACCGGGCCGGGCAGGCCGGGGGAGCTGTAGTCGAACCACTGGCCGCGCAGGCGCGTGATGCCCTCGGCTCGGTTCAGCAGCGTCTTGGCCGACGTGCCGCCCAACGGCACCAGCACCTTCGGGCCGATCAGCTCCACATGCCGTTCCAGGAAGGGCAGGCAGGCGGCGATTTCCGCCTGGGTCGGCGACCGGTTGCCGGGCGGGCGCCAGGGCAGAATGTTGCTGATGTAGACCTTCGTCCGGTCAAGCCCGACCTGGGCCAGCATGCGGTCCAGCAGCTTGCCGCTGACTCCGACGAAGGGCTTGCCCTGCCGGTCTTCGTCCTCGCCCGGCGCTTCGCCGATCAGCATGATGGAGGCGGACGGATTGCCGTCGGCGAAAACGGTGTTCATGGCCGTCGCCTTCAGCGGGCAGCCGTCGAAATCGCGCAGGGCGGCTTCCAGCTCCGCCAGCGTGCGGGCTTCCTTGGCGCGCGCCCGCGCGCTGATCCCCGCCTCGCTGGCGCCCAGCGGCTGAGTCGCCGCACTGCCGAAGGCGGGCTGGCCGAACGGCGACGACGAGGCGGGTGCCAAGGCCGTGCGCGGAGTCGCAGGCGCGGCGGGACGCGCGCCGCCAGCGGGCGCCTGCGGGCGCGAAACCGCCGGGCGCGCGGCAAAAGTCGCCCAATCCACGGGCTCGTCGCCGATGGCCTCGTCGCAGCCGATGTCGGCGTGCCAGCGCAGAGTCGCAAGGATGTCGCATACGTCAATCATCGTTTGACCTTACCACGGCTCCTGTGGTCTTACATGGCCTTAGATATCCTTTTTGGCGGGTGCGAAATGCACTCACCGCTGCGGCAGGACGCCAGACCCTGAGGCGCCCTCAGGCGGCGGCAATGATAACCTGGAGGTTAGGGGATCATGGATCGCGAACCGCGCGAGGTGATGGAGTACGACGTCCTCGTCGTCGGAGCCGGCCCGTCGGGGCTGAGCGCGGCCATCCGCCTGAAGCAGCTGGCCACCGAGGCGGGGCAGGAGCTGTCGGTCTGCGTGATCGAGAAGGGCTCCGAGGTCGGCGCCCACCTGCTGTCCGGCGCGGTCTTCGAGCCGCACGCGCTCGACGAGCTGATCCCCGACTGGAAGGACAAGGGCGCGCCGCTGACCACGCCGGCCCGCGAGGACCGCTTCCTGTTCCTGACCGAGACCAAGGCCTACAAGTCCCCGGTCACCCCGCCGCAGATGCACAATCACGGCAACTTCATCATCAGCCTCGGCAACCTCGCCCGCTGGATGGCCGCCCAGGCCGAGGAGCTGGG
>JAEZPL010000267.1 GCA_023413605.1 Pseudomonadota bacterium | reverse complement strand
GCGCGCTGGCCGACACGGTGCTGTACTTCCCGATCGCCGGGCTGGACAAGCTGGTGCTGAAGGCCGCCCCGATCGTCGCCTCGCCGAAGCCCATCGACGCCGTCTACAAGCTGGACCTGCTGTCGGCCACCGGCACGGCCATCCTGATCTCCGCGATCGTCACGATGGTCATGCTGAAGATGCGTCCGGCCGACGGCGTGAAGACCTTCGTCGAGACGGTCAGCGAGTTGAAGCGCCCGATCTACTCGATCGGCATGGTGCTGGCCTTCGCCTTCATCGCCAACTACTCGGGCCTGTCCTCCACCCTGGCGCTGGTGCTGGCCGGCACGGGCTTCCTGTTCCCGTTCTTCTCGCCGATCCTGGGCTGGCTGGGCGTGTTCCTGACCGGCTCCGACACCTCCAGCAACGCGCTGTTCTGCGGCCTCCAGGCCACCACGGCGCAGCAGGTGGGCGTGTCGGACGTGCTGATGGTCGCGGCCAACACCACCGGCGGCGTGACCGGCAAGATGATCTCCCCGCAGTCCATCGCCGTGGCCTGCGCCGCGGTCGGCCTGGTCGGCCGGGAGTCGGAGCTGTTCCGCTTCACCGTCAAGCACAGCCTGTTCTTCGTGGCCATCATCGGCGTCATCACGATGATCCAGGCCTACATCCTGCCGTGGATGATCCCGTAACCCGCGGGCTTCCGCGTTGACTTGACGAACGGCGCCACCCGAGCCCCTGACCGGCCGGATGGCGCCGTCTCCTTTTGCGCGACCCGCTCGATATTCTTTTGCGTTGCACACCCGACGCTCCTGCCGTGGTCAACTATTTTTTCCATTGCAGGACTCGGGTAAATCCATTATCCGACCAACAGGCTGCGGCAGATAAGAAGCCATCCGTCCGAACGGCGGAAAGAATGTTGCCGCACCCCCGCGCAACCCGGACCGGCGATCACGGAGGAGTCGTCGCGCGGTCCCAGATCCGGAGGCCCCGAGAAGCGATGCTGCCCCCGCCCTACGACCGCCTGTTCGCGGCCCTCCGGGAATTCATTCCGGCCGAACGCCTGATCACCGACCCGCTGCGCACGCTCGCCTACGGCACGGACGCCAGCTTCTACCGCCTGATCCCGAAGATCGTCGCGGTGGTGGAGGCGGAAAGCGAGGTGGTGCGCCTGCTGAACGCCTGCCGGGCGTTGCAGACGCCGGTCACCTTCCGCGCCGCCGGCACCAGCCTGTCGGGACAGGCCGTGACCGATTCCGTCCTGGTCCTGCTGGGCGACGGCTGGCGCGGCTGCACGATTCCGCCGGGAGCCGCGACGGTCACGCTCCAGCCCGGCGTCATCGGGGCGGAGGCGAACCGCAAGCTCGCCCCCTTCGGGCGCAAGATCGGGCCGGACCCGGCCTCCATCAACACGGCGAAGATCGGCGGCATCGCCGCCAACAACGCCAGCGGCATGTGCTGCGGCACGGCGCAGAACAGCTACCGCACGTTGTCCTCCATGCGGCTGGTGCTGGCCGACGGCACGCTGCTGGACACCGGCGATGCGGACAGCTGCGTCGCCTTCTCCAAAAGCCACGGCCCGCTGTTGGCCGGGCTTGCCAAGCTTGCCGCGCGGACGCGCGCGGACGAGGAGCTGGCCGAGCGCATCCGGGCCAAGTTCCGCATCAAGAACACCACCGGCTACAGCCTGAACGCGCTGGTCGACTACGTCGACCCCATCGAGATCCTCCAGCACCTGCTGATCGGGTCGGAAGGGACGCTGGGCTTCATCTCCCAGATCACCTTCCACACGGTGCCGGAGCACGCGCACAAGGCCAGCGCCCTGCTGATTTTCCCGGACATCGCCGAGGCCTGCCGCGCCACCGCCCTGCTGAAGGCGACCCCCGTCGCGGCGGTGGAGCTGATGGACCGCGCCTCGCTGCGCTCGGTCGAGGGCAAGCCGGGCATGCCGGACAGCATCAACGGACTGGGGCCGGACGCCGCCGCCCTGCTGGTGGAGACGCGGGGCGAGGACGCCGCCGCGCTGGACGCCAACATCGCGGCCATCACGGCGGTCCTGGCGCAGACCCGCACGCTGTTCGACGCCGCCTTCACCACCGACGCCAAGGCCTGCGAGAGCTTCTGGAAGATCCGCAAGGGCCTGTTCCCGGCGGTCGGCGCCATGCGCAAGACCGGCACCACCGTCATCATCGAGGACGTGGCCTTCCCGCTGGACCGGCTGGCCGAGGCGACCGTCGAGTTGCAGGCGCTTTGCGCCGACCACGGCTACACCGAGGCGATCATCTTCGGCCACGCGCTGGAAGGGAACCTGCACTTCGTCTTCACGCAGGCCTTCGACACGGACGAGGAGATCGACCGCTACCGCCGCTTCATGGACGCGGTGGCGGAGATGGTCGTCAGGAAGTACGACGGCTCGCTGAAGGCGGAGCACGGCACCGGCCGCAACATGGCCCCCTTCGTCGAGATGGAATGGGGCGCCCAGGCCTATGGCCTGATGAAGGAGATCAAGGCCCTGCTGGACCCGCAGGGTCTGCTGAACCCCGGCGTCATCCTGAACGACGACCCGGACGCGCACCTGAAGAACCTGAAGGCCCTGCCCGCCGCGCACCAGCTGGTGGACACCTGCATCGAGTGCGGCTTCTGCGAGCCGACCTGCCCGTCGCACAAGCTGACCCTGTCGCCCCGCCAGCGCATCGTCGGCTGGCGCGAGATCGCGCGGCTTGAGGCCGAGGGCGGGGATGCGGAACGGCTGGGTGCCCTGCACAAGGCCTACGACTACCAGGGCATCGACACCTGCGCCGCCTGCGGCCTGTGCTCCACCGCCTGCCCGGTGGGGATCGAGACGGGGCTGCTGATCAAGGCGATCCGCGGCGACCGCCGGGGCGCCGTCGCCCAGGGCGTCGGCAGCTTCATCGCCAACCACACGGCGGGTGCGCTGGCCGTCGCCCGCACCGGCCTGCGCATCGCCGATCTGGCGAAGCGGACGCTGGGCAACGACATGGCCGACAAGCTGTTCGAGGGCCTGCACAACCTGACCGGCGAACGGCTGCCGCATCTGCCGCGGACCCTGCCCACGGCGACGAACTTCACCCCGCTCGCCGCCGCCAACGGTCCGGCGGACGCCCCCACGGTGGTCTATGTGCCGAGTTGCACCAGCCGCAGCATGGGCCCCGCCGCCGACGATCCGGAAAGCACCCCGCTGCCGGTGAAGGTGGAGGGGCTGTTCCGCAAGGCCGGCTTCCGCGTCGTGTACCCGGACCACCTGTCCTCGCTCTGCTGCGGCATGCCGCTGGAGAGCAAGGGCCTCGCCGCCCAGGCCGACGCCAAGGCGGCGGAGATGGTCGCGGCCATCTGGGCGGCCAGCGGCGACGGCAAGGCTCCGGTCGTCATCGACACCAGCCCCTGCGCCTTCCGCCTGAAGAAGCAGCTGAACGACGCCGGCCTTGAGGTGCTGGATCTGGTGGAGTTCATCCACGACCACCTGCTCGACCGCCTTGCCTTCACCAAACAGGCGGAGCCGGTGGTCCTGCACCTGACCTGCTCCACCCGCCGCATGGGGCTGGACGGCAAGCTGAAGGCCGTGGCCGCGGCCTGCGCCACCCAGGTGGTGGTGCCGGAGGATGTCGGCTGCTGCGGTTTCGCGGGCGACAAGGGCTTCACCCAGCCGGAGCTGAACGCCCACGCGCTGCGCCATCTGGCCAAGGACATTCCGGCAGGCGCAAAAGCCGGCTATTCGACCAGCCGAACCTGCGAAATCGGGCTGTCCCAGCACTCCGGCATGCCGTACCGTTCCATCGTCTATCTGGTCGATGCGTGCTCGACCGCGAAGGCCGCCGCCCCGGCGCCCGCGCGCGCATCGGAACCCGCGTTCTGACGCGGGAGGAGGAAACATGAGCATCGACGGCACCATAAGCCGCCCCGACAGCGTCTATTACTTCGGCACCTGCCTGGTGGACCTGTTCTATCCCGAGGCCGGCATGGCCGGCATCGACCTGCTGAAGGCGCAGGGCCTGCGCGTCGTCTTCCCGCAGGGGCAAAGCTGCTGCGGCCAGCCCGCCTACAACTCCGGCTACCGGGACGAGGCGCTGA
>JAEZPL010000240.1 GCA_023413605.1 Pseudomonadota bacterium | reverse complement strand
CCTCGATGTCGATCTTGGCGCCGGTCTGCTCCACGATCTCGCGGATCACCTTGCCGCCGGAGCCGATCACGTCGCGGATCTTCTCCTTCGGGATGTTGATCACGGTGATGCGCGGGGCGTTCTGGTTCACCGCCTCGCGGGCGTTGGTCAGGGCCTTCGCCATCTCGCCCAGGATGTGCAGGCGGCCGTCCTTGGCCTGGCCCAGGGCGATCTTCATGATCTCCTCGGTGATCGAGGTGATCTTGATGTCCATCTGCAGCGCGGTCACACCGGCCTCGGTGCCCGCCACCTTGAAGTCCATGTCACCCAGGTGATCTTCGTCACCCAGGATGTCCGACAGAACGGCAAAGCCGTCGTCTTCCTTGATCAGGCCCATGGCGATGCCGGCCACCGGGCGCGCCAGCGGGGCGCCGGCGTCCATCAGCGACAGGGACGTGCCGCAGACCGTCGCCATCGACGACGAGCCGTTCGACTCCGTGACTTCCGACACGACGCGCAGCGTGTAGGGGAAGTCTTCCTTCTTCGGAAGCAGCGGGTGGATGGCGCGCCAGGCCAGCTTGCCGTGGCCGATCTCGCGGCGGCCCGGCGAGCCCATGCGGCCGGCCTCGCCCACCGAGTACGGCGGGAAGTTGTAGTGGAGCATGAAATGCTCCCGGTACTCGCCTTCCAGCGCGTCGATGATCTGCTCGTCCTGGCTGGTGCCCAGCGTGGTCACGACCAGCGCCTGGGTTTCACCGCGGGTGAACAGGGCCGAACCGTGGGCGCGCGGCAGCACGCCGACTTCCGACACGATCGGGCGCACGGTCTTGGTGTCGCGGCCATCGATGCGGCGGCCGGTCTTCAGGACGGCGCCGCGCAGGATGTCGGCCTCCAGCTCCTTGAACTCGGACGCGATGGCCTGCGCCTCGAACTGCTCGGCCAGAGCCTCCAGGGCCTTGGCCTTGGCGTTGCCGATCTTCTCGTAGCGGGACTGCTTGACCGTCTCGGTGTAGGCGGCGGCCACGTCAGCGCCGACCGTTTCGTTCAGCTTGGCCTTCAGGGCGGCGCGATCATAGGCCGGCTCCGGCAGGTCCCACGGCTCCTTGGCGCACTGCTCGGCCAGTTCGATGATGGCCTGGATGACCGGCTGGAAGTTCTTGTGGCCGAACATGACGGCGCCGAGCATGATCTCTTCGGACAGCTCCTTGGCTTCCGACTCGACCATCAGCACGCCTTCCTGGGTGCCGGCGACCACGAGGTCGAGCGCCGAGCCGTCAACGGCGTCCATGGTCGGGTTCAGCACATACTGGCCGTCGACATAGCCGACGCGCGCCGCACCGATGGGGCCGAGGAAGGGAATGCCGGAAATCGTCAGGGCCGCCGAGGTGCCGACCATGGCGACGATGTCGGGATCGTTCTCCAGGTCATGGCTCAGCACGGTGCAGATGACCTGCGTCTCGTTGCGGAAGCCATCGGCGAACAGCGGACGGATGGGACGGTCGATCAGGCGGCTGACCAGCGTCTCCTTTTCCGTCGGGCGGCCTTCGCGCTTGAAGAAGCCGCCGGGGATCTTGCCGGCCGCGAAGGATTTTTCCTGGTAATTGACCGTCAGCGGGAAGAAATCGACACCGGGCTTCGGCGACTTGGCGCCGACGACCGTGCACAGCACCGTGGTCTCACCATAGGTGACCAGAACAGCGCCGTCGGCCTGACGGGCGATCTTGCCCGTCTCGAACGTCAGCTTGCGCCCACCCCATTCGATTTCTTTTCGGTAAACGTTGAACATTGCTTCTTCCTTCCATCCGACACCTGGGCCCGCCGGATTGCTGGCCTAGGCCGGGGCCATCGGTCGTAAGACCCCGCATGAGTACCGTATCGCTACAACGACAAACGGCCGGTCCCGGAATGGTCCGGGCCGGCCGTCTGACTAAAACAAACCCTCGCTAACAGCCGAACGCCCCAACCAGCGCGACGGTCCCCATGGCACCCGATGGTGCGGCGGGCCGAGGGCTGATTGGAACGTGTGTTCGGTCACCAGGACGGACGCCTCGATGATTAGCGGCGCAGGCCCAGACGCTCGATGAGCGTGGCGTAGCGGCTGTTGTCCTTCTTCTTGAGATAGTCAAGAAGACGGCGACGCTGGCCGACCATCACCAGCAGACCACGGCGGGAATGGAAATCCTTCTTGTGGCCCTGCAGGTGCTCGGTCAGGTTCCGGATGCGCTCGGACAGGATCGCGACCTGGACCTCGGGCGAACCGGTGTCGTTGGTGCCGCGCGAGTATTCCTTGATCAGTTCCTGCTTGCGATCGGGAGTGATCGACATCGGGGTCTCCTAATATTCAAAGGTTGAGTACGCGCACCGGACGGACCGCCGCCCCCTCAACCCGTGCCAGCGCCACCGGCCTGCCGGCGAAAAGCGCAATGACGGAGCCATCCCCGCCAACATCGCCGCGGAGCGCCGTAAGGCGTTCGCGGTCCTGCCGGGTGAGGAGGGCCACCGTCTGGCCGTGTCTCAGTCGGTGCGCTTCTGCGTCTGTCAGGGCCAGCGCCGGGATGTCGTCCAGCGCGGTCTCGATCGGCAGCAGAAGTCTTTCGACGGCCGCACCTTGCTCCATTGCGGCCAGATCGTCCAGGGAAATCGCCCGCTCAAGGTTGAAAGACCCCACGCGCAGGCGGCGCAGATCGACGATGTGTCCCACCGTGCCGAGCTGCTGCGCGAGATCGCGGGCGATGGAACGCACGTAGGTGCCCTTGCCGCAGTCGACCTCCAGCACCGCGTGGTCGGTGTCCGGTGTCTCCACCAGCTCCAGCCTGTCGATGCGGACGGTGCGGGCGGCCAGATCCACGGCCTCGCCCTCGCGGGCGATGTCGTAGGCGCGCTCGCCGTTCACCTTGAGGGCGCAGAACTGCGGCGGAATCTGCTCGATGAAGCCGATGAAGGCGGGCAGAGCGGCGCGGATGGCGTCCGCGTCCGGGCGGACGTCGGAACACTCCACCACCTCGCCCTCGCGATCGTCGGTGGTCGTGCGCTCGCCCCACTTCACGGTGAAGCGGTAGGTCTTCTCGCCGTCCATGGCGTAGGAGACGGTCTTGGTCGCTTCGCCCAGCGCGATGGGCAGGATGCCCGTGGCGATGGGGTCCAGCGTGCCGCCGTGGCCGGCCTTTTCCGCGTTCAGAAGGCGGCGGACCTTGGACAGCGCCTGGGTGGAGGTCATTCCCGCCGGCTTGTCCAGGACGAACCAGCCGTGGATGGCCTCGCCCTTGCGCTTACGAGCCACGCTTGCCCCCGCCGCCGCGATGATCGTCGTCGTCGCCCTCGTCATCTTCGTCGATGTCCTCGTCGTCCTCGTCGAGGTCATCATCCTCGTCGTCGTCGAGGTCATCCTCGTCGTCTTCGGCGCGGTCGTCGTCCTGGTCGTCGTCCTCGTCCCAGGAATCGTCCTCATCGTCGTCGTCGTCGTCGCCGTTCACGCGGTCGGCGAGCGTCGCATAGCCCACGTCGCGGGCGACGGCCGGGCTGTGCAGGATGTTGTCGATGCGGCTGGCATAGTCGAAGCTGGTGTCGGCCTCGAAGCTCAGCGTCGGGGCGTAGCGCAGGTTGATCGCGCGGGCGATCTGGCCGCGCAGGAACGGTCCGGCGCGGCGCAGCGCCGCCAGCGTCTCGTCCATGTGGCCGCCGCCCAGCGGCGTGACGAAGGCCGTGGCGTTGCGCAGGTCCGGGCTGATCCGCACCTCGGTCACGGTGACGTTCAGGTCCGCCAGTTCGGGGTCGTGGAAATCGCCGCGCTGGAGCAGTTCCGCCAGGGCATGGCGCAATTCCTCGCCGACGCGCAGTTGCCGCTGGGACGGTGGCTTGCCGGCGGCGTCGTGTTTCTTTCTCATGGTGTCGATCCCGAATGCGGTGCGTGAGGGATCTGTCCCCCCGCGCAAACAGGACAAGGGCGCTTGGGGCGCCCTTGTCTTTTGTACGTTTCTTGTACGTCAGGTCCGGAGGACCGGGCTGTGGCGGCGGGCTTACAGCTCGCGCGCCACCTCCTCGATCTCGAAGGCTTCGATGATGTCGCCGGCCTGGATGTTGTCGTAGTTCTCGAAGGCCATGCCGCACTCGTAACCCTCGCGCACTTCCTTGACCTCGTCCTTGAAGCGCTTGAGCGTCTTGAGCGTGCCCTCGTGGATGACGACGTTGTCGCGCAGC
>JAEZPL010000231.1 GCA_023413605.1 Pseudomonadota bacterium | reverse complement strand
GAAGTAGAAGCGGAAGCCTTCAGTGCGGAGAACCGTCGGCATCCGCTCTCACCTATCCCGCCGCGTCGACGTAAAGCTTCCCGCCGGTCGCCAAAAACTCCGCGCTCTTCGCCGCCATGCCGGCGCGCGCCGCCTCGGCTTCGGCGCTCGCCACCTCCAGGGTGCGGCGCTCGTTATCTCCCATCGCCTGCACCTCGGCGCGCAGGTCCTGCGTGATCTTCATCGAGCAGAATTTTGGGCCGCACATGGAGCAGAAATGGGCGACCTTGTGCGCGTCCTTCGGCAGCGTCTCGTCGTGGAAGGACCTCGCCGTGTCGGGGTCGAGCGAGAGGTTGAACTGGTCCTCCCAGCGGAAGTCGAAGCGGGCGCGGGAGAGGGCGTCGTCGCGCAGGAGCGCGGCCGGGTGGCCCTTGGCGAGGTCGGCCGCATGGGCGGCGATCTTGTAGGTGATGACGCCCGTCTTGACGTCGTCGCGGTTCGGCAGGCCGAGGTGTTCCTTCGGCGTGACGTAGCAGAGCATCGCCGTGCCGTACCAGCCGATCTGCGCCGCGCCGATCGCCGAGGTGATGTGGTCGTAGCCGGGCGCGATGTCGGTGGTGAGCGGGCCGAGCGTGTAGAAGGGCGCCTCGCCGCAGGCTTCGAGCTGCTTCGTCATGTTCACCTGGATCTTGTGCATCGGCACATGGCCGGGGCCTTCGATCATCACCTGCACGTCATGCTTCCAGGCGATTTTGGTCAGCTCGCCCAGCGGTTCCAACTCTGCGAACTGTGCGGCGTCGTTGGCGTCGGCGATGGAGCCCGGACGCAGACCGTCGCCCAGGGAGAAGGCGACGTCGTACGCCTTCATGATCTCGCAGATGTCCTCGAACCGTTCGTAGAGGAAGCTCTCGCGGTGGTGGGACAGGCACCACTTCGCCATGATCGAGCCGCCGCGCGACACGATGCCGGTAACGCGCTTCGCGGTCAGCGGGATGTGCGCCAGACGCACGCCGGCGTGGATGGTGAAATAGTCGACACCCTGCTCCGCCTGCTCGATCAGCGTGTCGCGGAAGATCTCCCAGGTCAGATCCTCGGCCTTGCCGTTGACCTTCTCCAACGCCTGGTAGATCGGCACGGTGCCGATGGGGACCGGGCTGTTGCGCAGGATCCATTCGCGGGTGGTGTGGATGTTGCGGCCCGTTGACAGGTCCATGACGGTGTCCGCACCCCAGCGGATCGCCCAGACCATCTTGTCCACCTCCTCCCCGACCGAGGACGCGACGGCGGAGTTGCCGATGTTCGCGTTGATTTTGGTGAGGAAGTTGCGGCCGACGATCATCGGTTCCGATTCGGGGTGGTTGATGTTGGACGGGATGATGGCCCGGCCGCGCGCCACCTCGTCGCGCACGAACTCCGGCGTCACGACATCGGGGATGGCGGCGCCGAAGTCGTGGCCGTCGCGCGCCGCCGCCTCGGCCATCCGTTGGCGGCCCAGGTTCTCGCGCACGGCGATGTACTCCATTTCCGGAGTCACGATGCCGGCGCGGGCGTAAGCCATCTGCGTGACCGCCCGGCCCGGCATGCCGCGCAAGGGGCGCCGCGCCCCGCGGTCGAACACCGGCACGGAGCGCGCCTCGCCCACGCGCAGCCCGTCATCCTCCGGACGCACGACGCGGCCCTCATAGGCTTCCACGTCGCCGCGGGCCTCGATCCAGGCGCGGCGCAGTTCCTGCAGGCCGCGGCGGATGTCGGTCTGCATGGCCGGGTCGCTGTAGGGGCCGGACGTGTCGTAGACGCGCACCGGCGCCTCGCTGCCGCCCACGTCGATCTCGCGCATGGCGACGCGCAGGTCGGGGAACCGTTCGCCGGCCACATGCACCTTGCGCGAGGCCGGCAGCGGCCCGGTGGTGACCGTAAACCCGTCGCCGTCGTTTGACTGTGGGGCGATTGATTGTGGAACGAGAGTGTCAGGCATTCTGGATCTCCATCGCATTCAGATCGTGGAGATCCGGGTGTGACGGAGCGGCAGAACGGACCCTGCGGGCAGGCCCTTTTCGGGCATGCGTTTCCTCGGTCCATGCGTTCCTGTCCCTACGCCGGTACGACCCGGATCAGGTTCAAAGGGTCCGCACCTTCCGGTGTCATCTCAGCCCCGAAACAGGGGCCCCCCTTGGAACGCGGCCATGCTGACGGATTGGGCGTACCAAAGTCAATCCCACTCAGAACGAGGGCATTGCTGGCAGGCCGACAAAAAGAATGGCCGTGCTGTTGCCAGCACGGCCAGTTTCCGAGAGGCTCGCATAAAATGCGAAGCAACAACCCGCCCGATACAGAGGGCAAACACCCTTTGCATTTCCAATAATGCCGATACCAGACCAAGAACGCAAAGCGGTTTCAGCGCTTTTCCACGCTGCGGAAAAGCAGAAAACAGGGCAAAAAAAGACCGCGCCGGCAGCGGCGCGGTCAAGCGTTTCAGGGAGCACTACGTGAAGTGAAGAAACAACCTAGGCTTTCCACGCCGGGAACCAAACCAGCGGCGAGCAAAGCTTTGGCAACGGACTCATGTCCGGGCAAACCCTCCTACCCGCCGAATGGAAGCGGGGCGCGCCGCCCGGCCGGCGCGATTCCGTAACCTGGGAGCCTTTTCCCCGCTCAGGCCGGGCAGCGCCCGCCGATTTCGGCGGTCACCGCGGCGGCCGTGCGCTTGACAAGTTCGCCGAAGGTGGTCACGCGCGCCTCGTCGATGCGCTGGTTCGTGCTGGACAGCGACAGGGCGCCGATGACGTGGGCGTTCTCGTCGTAGATCGGGGCGGCGACGCAACGCATACCGCTCACCCGCTCCTCCTGGTCGATGGCATAGCCGCGGCTGCGGGTCAGCGTCAGCTCGCGGTGCAGCGCCGGCAGCGACGAGACCGTGGTGCGCGTGAACTGGCGCATGCCGCGCTGGTTCAGGATGGTCTGGATGCGGGCGTCGGGCATGCCGGCCAGCAGCGCCTTGCCGACGGCCGAGCAGTGCAGCAACGTGCGGTCGGTCACCGGCACCGCCACCTGCGCGATGCGCGGGCTGCCGACGCGGTGCAGGTAGATGGCCTCGCCATTCTCCTCGACGGCGAGGTTCACCACCTCGCTGGTTTCCTCCATCAGCCGCCGCATGCGGGGCCGGGCGACGTCAAGCAGGCTGCGCGTCTTCAGGAAGCCCGAGCCGGTCATGAAGGCTTGCAACCCCACGGCCCAGCCGCGCTTGCCCTGGTCGAAGCGGACGTACTTTTCCTCCTGCAGCGTGGTCAGCAGCCGGTGCGTGGTGGAGGGCGACAACTCCGCCGCCTCCGCCACCGCGGTCAGGCTCATGGGGCTGTCCGACTGGCCCAGGATGGTGAGGATGTGCAGGGCACGCGACAGGGATTGAACGAGGTTGCCTTTTGCGGCGCGATCAGCCGGCGCACGATCGGGAGTCGGGCGATCGGGTGCCTCGGTGCCGCACAGCTGCGCTTGCGTCTTCATGATCCATCCCTCGGTACCGGCACGTTTGCCGTGCCGTTTGTGTCGTTGTGGTGGGTTGCGGCCCCTTCCTTCCCCGCACCGCGGAGGAAGGAAGGGGCCTTGCTTTCCTATGCCGCCGGCTCGATGCGCGCCGCGGAGAACTTGAACTCCGGGATCTTGCCGTAGGGGTCGAGCTTCGGGTTGGTCAGCACGTTGGCCGCCGCCTCGGCGTAGCAGAAGGGCACGAACACCAGACCGGACGGAACGCCGTAGTCGGACCGGGCCTTCAGCTCGATGGCGCCGCGGCGGGTGGTGACCTTCACCATGGCGCCGGCCGCCACGCCCAGACGGCGCAGGTCCGCCGGGCTCATGTAGGCCACCGCCTCCGGCTCGATGTCGTCCAGCACCTGGGCGCGGCGGGTCATCGATCCGGTGTGCCAATGCTCCAGCTGACGGCCGGTGGTAACCACCATCGGGAACTCGGCGTCCGGTTCCTCGGCCGGCGGGATCACGTCGGCCGGCACGAGACGGCCGCGCCCCGTGGCGGTCGGGAACCCATCACCGAAGACGATCTCCTGCCCCGGATCGTCCAGCGACAGGCTGGGGTACGTGACCGACCCCTCGCGCTCCAGACGCTCCCAGGTGATGTTGTCGAGCGAGGGCATGGCGCCCTTCATCTCCTTGAACACCTCCCGCGGGTGGCCGTAGTTCCAGTCGAGGCCAAGGCCGCGCGCCAGCTCGTTGACGATCCACAGGTCCTGGCGGGCATCGCCCGGCGGCGGCAGGGCCTGCCGGCCAAGCTGCACCTGACGGTTCGTGTTGGTCACCGTGCCGGTCTTCTCCGGCCAGGCGGAGGCCGGCAGGACCACGTCGGCGTATTTGGCCGTCTCGGTCAGGAACAGGTCCTGCACCACCAGATGGTTCAGCTTCGCCAGAGCCTCGCGGGCGTGCTGCACGTCCGGGTCCGACATGGCCGGGTTTTCACCCATGATGTACATGCCGTTCAGCTTGCCGGCGTGGATCGCGTCCATGATCTCCACGACGGTCAGGCCGCGCTTCGGGTCCAGCTTGGTCTGCCAGAAATCCTCGTAGAAGGCGCGGACCTCCGGATCGTCCACCGGGCGGTAGTCCGGGTACATCATCGGGATCAGGCCGGCGTCCGACGCGCCCTGCACGTTGTTCTGGCCGCGCAGCGGATGCAGGCCGGTGCCGGGACGGCCGATCTGGCCGGTGATCAGCGACAGCGCGATCAGGCAGCGCACGTTGTCGGTGCCGTGGGTGTGCTGCGACACGCCCATGCCCCAGAAGATGATCGAGCCCTTGGACCTGGCGTAGAGCCGGGCCACCTCGCGCAGGGTGCGGGCGTCGATGCCGCAGATCGGGGCCATCGCCTCCGGCGAGAAGTCGGCGATGTGGGCGCGCAGGGCCTCGAAGTCCTCGGTGTGCTCCCGGACGTAATCCGGGTCGTACAGGCCTTCCGCGATGATGGTGTGCAGCATCGCGTTCAGCATGGGCACGTCGCGGCCCGGCTTGAACTGCATCATGTGCGTGGCGTGGCGCTTCAGCGCCTGGCCGCGCGGATCCATGATGACCAGTTTGGCGCCCTTCTTCACCGCGTTTTTGAAGAAGGTCGCGGCGACGGGGTGGTTTTCCGTCGGGTTGGAGCCGATGACGACGATCACCTCGGCGTCCTTGGCCGCCATGAAGGGCGCCGTCACCGCACCCGATCCGATGCCCTCGATCAGCGCCGCCACCGACGAGGCATGGCACAGGCGCGTGCAGTGGTCGACGTTGTTGGTGCCGAAGCCGGTGCGCACCAGCTTCTGGAACAGGTAGGCCTCCTCGTTGGAGCCCTTGGCCGAACCGAAGCCGGCCAGCGCGGAGCCGCCCTTCTCGTCGCGGATCTTCTTCAAACCGCCCGACGCCAGGGCCAGGGCTTCTTCCCAGGTGGCCTCGCGGAAGTGGGTCAGCGGGTTCATCGGGTCGATGTCCACGTCGTGCTTGGACACGCCCTCCTTCCGGATCAGCGGCTTGGTCAGCCGGTGCGGATGATGGATGTAGTCGAAGCCGAAGCGGCCCTTCACGCACAGCCGGTTCTTGTTGGCCGGGCCGTCGCGCCCTTCCACCGACAGCAGCTTGCCGTCCTTGATGTTGTAGGTCAGCTGGCAGCCGACGCCGCAGTACGGGCAGACGCTGTCAACCTTCGTGTCCGGCTCCGTCGTGAAGACGCCGGTGTTCAGGTCCACCTGGGTCTTCGGCATCAGGGCGCCGGTCGGGCAGGCCTGCACGCACTCGCCGCAGGCGACGCAGGTGCTGTCGCCCATCGGGTCGGCGAAGTCGAAGACGATCGTTTCCTTGTGGCCGCGCAGGGCCATACCGATCACGTCGTTGACCTGCACCTCGCGGCAGGCGCGGACGCACAGGTTGCACTGGATGCAGGCGTCGAGCTGCACCGCCATGGCCGGATGGCTGAAGTCCGGCTTCGGCGCGCTCTCACGGCTGGGGAAACGGCTGTCGGAGATCTCCAGATGGTCGGCCCAGCTCCAGAACTTGGAATGCGGGTCGTGGGCCTCCTCGCGCTTCGGCTGGTCGGCGACCAGCATCTCGATGACCATCTTGCGGGCGAACTTCGCCTTGTCGCTCGCGCTGCGGACGCGCATGCCGGGCGTCGGGTGGCGCACGCAGGAGGCGGACAGCACGCGCTCGCCGTCGATCTCCACCATGCAGGCGCGGCAGTTGCCGTCTGCGCGGTAGCCCGGCGCGTCGGTGTAGCAGAGGTGCGGGATCTCGGTGCCCAGCCGGTTGGCGACCTGCCAGATGGTTTCGCCGGGCAGCGCTTCGACCAACTGGTCGTCCAGATGGAAGTGGATGCGGTCGTTCATTGGGAGATCTCCCCGCGCAACTCGTCGCGGAAATGCTTCAACGCGCTCTTCAGCGGATTCATGGCGGCCTGCCCCAGGCCGCAGATGGAGGCGGAGCCCATCAGCGCCGCCAGTTCGTTGAGCAGCGGTTCATCCCAGACCGGCTGCTTGATCAACGCCACGGCCTTCTCGGTTCCGACGCGGCAGGGCGTGCACTGGCCGCAGCTCTCGTCCTCGAAGAAGTCCAGAAGGTTGCGCACGACCTTGCGCATGTCGTCCTGGTCGGACAGGACGACCACGGCGGCCGAACCGATGAAGCAGCCGTGCGGCTCCAGCGTGCCGAAGTCCAGCGGGATGTCGTCCATGCTGGCGGGCAGGATGCCGCCCGACGCGCCGCCCGGCAGGTAGCCGATGAAGCGGTGCCCGTCCTGCATGCCGCCGCAATATTCCTCGATCAGCTCGCGGATGGTCAGGCCGGCGGGGGTGAGCTTCACACCCGGCTCCTTGACACGGCCGGAGACGGACACGCTGCGCAGCCCGGTGCGGCCGTTGCGGCCGAAGCTGCCCCACCACTCCGCGCCCTTCTCCAGGATGTCGCGGATCCAGAACAGCGTCTCGACGTTGTTGATCAGCGTCGGGCGGCCGAACAGGCCGACGACGGAGGGGAACGGCGGCTTGTGGCGCGGCAGTCCGCGCTTGCCCTCGATGCTTTCCAGCATCGCGGACTCCTCGCCGCAGATGTAGGCGCCGGCGCCGCGCCGCAGATGGATGCGGGTGTGGTCGGCGAGGCCGGCCTCCTCGATCCTGGCGATCTCGCGCAGCAGCAGCTCGCGGATGGTCAGGCCGGCGGGGGTGAGCTTCACACCCGGCTCCTTGACACGGCCGGAGACGGACACGCTGCGCAGCCCGGTGCGGCCGTTGCGGCCGAAGC
>JAEZPL010000060.1 GCA_023413605.1 Pseudomonadota bacterium | reverse complement strand
CCGCATGGCCGAGCGCATGATCGACGCCGCCATGCCCCGCCTGACCGGCATCGAACGCATGCTGAAGCCCCGCTATCACCGCTTCTCCGACATCGACGGGGAACGCTGGTTCGGCATGCTGGTCCTGCTGCTGTCGCTGACCTGCATCGTGCCGCTGCCGTTGACCGGATGGCTGCCGGGCTTTGCCCTGGTCCTGCTGTCGCTGGGCCTGATCGAGCGCGACGGGGCCGCGATCGCGATCAGCCTCGTCCTCACCGTCGCCGCCCTCGTCTTCTTCGCCCTGGTCGCCAGCGGGCTGTCCTACGCGGGCCAGGAGCTTTTCGCTTAGCCCCATCGGCATAGCGGCCAATCTTATCCTGCGTGTTGCGGGGGTGTCCGCGATGGGACATAAGTTTGTTTAGGGAATGTAAGGTTCGGGACCCCCTGGGGCTCTTGCTTGTTTAGCCCCGGGGTAAAAACGCTCAACAGCCAACGGCGAAAGGCCGATCATGACACCAACGGAATACTCCGTCGCCGAAAAACAAAAAAGCGGCAAGACGCCGCCGGCCGCGTGGCTTTTCTTCCAGCGTTGGTTGGCAAATCCCCTTTCGATGGGCTCCGTTACACCGTCTTCCGGCGCCTTGTGCAAATTGATCCGCCAACATGTCAAATGCGCCCCCGACCAGGTGGTGGTGGAGTTCGGCGGCGGCACCGGGGCGATCACCAAGTCCCTGTTGCAGGCCGGCATTCCGGGCGAGCGCATCTTCACCTTCGAGATCGACGACCAGCTCAGCCGCTTTCTGCGCGGCCATTATCCGGACGTGAACGTCATCCACGACGACTGCCGCAAGGCGGCCGACCTGCTCGGCCCCAACCTCGTCGGCAAGGTCGGCACGGTGGTCATCGGCATCCCCATGCTGAACCTGCCGATGCGCGTCCAGAAGGAGGTCGTGGAGGCCTGCTTCAAGATCCTGCCGCCGGGCGGGCGTTTCGTGCTCTACACCTACGGCGTCGGCTCCCCGCTGAACCAGCGCGCGCTGGGTCTGAAGGGCAAGCGCCTGGGCTTCACACCCCTGAATGTCCCCCCTGCCTCCGTCTGGGGCTACTGGAAGGCCTGAACCGCGCGCGAGGCCCCTCGTCTTGGTGAATGAGGGGCTTCATACCGAAGGCGTTTGATGAGTTCCATCAAACGCCTTCGGTACAAACCCGACAGCACATTGCACAGCCATGTGCGAGAGGCTCATACGGCCGGCCGATCATGGAACTCTTCATGCGCCGGCCGTATCATTCCTTGCGCGGCGCCTGCCGCAGCAGCGCGTCCGTCCACCCCGCCGGCAGGGCCGCCAGCAGCCACACCGCGGCGGCCATCGGCCAGGGGAAGGAGATGCGGGCCTTGTTCCGCGCCAACCCGCGCTGGATGACCTTCGCGGCCCGATCCGCTTCCATCAGGAAGGGCATGGGAAAGCAGTTCACCGCCGTCATGCGGCTTTTCACGAAGCCGGGGCAGATCACCGACACCCCGACTCCATGCCCGGCCAGATCGCCGCGCAACGACTCGCCGTAGACCCGCACCGCCGCCTTGCTGGCGCAATAGGCCGGCGCCCCCGGCATGCCCCGGAAGCCCGCCAACGAGGCCATCAGCGCGATCTGCCCGCGCCTTCGCGCCTGCATGGCCGGCAGAAGCGGGTGCACGGTGTTCAGCACGCCATCCAGATTGACCTGGAAAATGCGGCGCGCCTGCTCCTCGCTTTCCATCCCTCCCCCGGTTCCCGCGGAGATTCCAGCGTTGGCGATCACCAGATCGACCGGCGACCGCTGGTCCACCGCCGCCAGCCAGCCAGCCATGGCGTCCCGGTCCGCGGCGTCGAGCACCGCACCGTCCACCTCGGCCCCCAGACTCCGGCAGCGCTCGACCACCGCGCCCAGCCGCGCCGGGTCGCGCCCGCTCAGCGCCAGGGCCACGCCCGGAGCGGCGTAGGCAAGCGCCAGTTCTTCCCCGATGCCGCTGGACGCCCCGGTGATGACGATGGAGCGCGGAGCCCGCATATCCCTTCCCCCACTGTGTTGGTCCCCGAAGTTGGGGCCTGATGTTGGCTCGGCCTTGTTGTCGTGACCGCCCGACGCTATAACTTGAGCCTCAAGATCCCACAAATTGTAGTCGAGGCCGCTTTGCCCGCCCAACGCCCCGCTGTATCCAGCATGACCGGCTTCGCACGCGTGGACGGGCACGCCGACGGCTATACCTGGACCTTCGAGGTGAAAAGCGTCAATGGGCGCAACCTCGACATCCGCTGCCGACAGCCCGCCGGCTTCGACACGCTGGAGGCCGCGGCCCGCGCGGAAATTCCCAAGCGCCTGGCCCGCGGCAGCGTCAACCTGAACCTGACCGTGAACCGCACCCAGGCGGTGGCGCAGTTGCGCATCAACCGCGACCTGCTGGCCCAGGTGCTGGAACTGGCGCGCGAGATCGAGGGTGCCGGGGCCGCTGCCCCCCGCCTCGATTCGCTGCTTTCCGTGCGCGGCATCATCGAGCCGGTGGAAGAGGACGAAAGCGACGCACGCGAGCGCGTGGAGGCTGCGCTGAAGGCCGACCTCGCCCGCCTGATCGAGCAACTCGTCGCCGCCCGCCTGTCCGAAGGCGCGCGCCTCGTCGCCGTGCTGAAAGGCCACCTGGAGGAGATCGAGCGCCTCGTCGCCGCCGCGTCGGCCTGCGCCAGCACGCAGCCGGAGGCTCTGCGCGAACGCCTGCGCAATCAGGTCGCCGCGCTGCTCGACACCTCCCCCGCCCTGCCGGAGGAGCGGCTGGCCCAGGAGGCCGCCATCCTCATCGCCAAGGCCGACGTGCGGGAGGAGATGGACCGTCTGCGCGCCCACATCCAGGCCGCCCGCGACATGCTGAAGGAGGGCGGCGCCATCGGCCGCCGTTTCGACTTCCTGTGCCAGGAGTTCAACCGAGAGGCCAACACGCTCTGCTCCAAGTCCGCCGACGTGGAACTGACGCGCATCGGCCTGTCGCTGAAGGCCTCCATCGAACAGCTGCGCGAGCAGGTCCAGAACATCGAATAAGCCCAAGCACCGAATACATAGAATACGGCACCGAAAATCATGACTGCCAAGCCCATTTCCAGGCGCGGCCTGATGCTTGTCCTGTCTTCCCCCTCAGGGGCGGGCAAGACCACCATCTCCCGACGCCTGCTGGACCTCGACCCGAACATCACCATGTCCGTATCGGTCACCACGCGGCCGATGCGCCCCGGCGAAACGCCCGGCGTGGATTATTATTTCGTCGACATGCCGGAATTCGAGCGCATGGCTGACGAAGGCGAACTGCTTGAACACGCACGCGTCTTCGGCAACTGCTACGGCACCCCCCGCAGCACGGTGGAAAAGGCGCTCGGCGCTGGCCGGGACGTGCTGTTCGACATCGACTGGCAGGGCACCCAGCAGTTGGCCGCCAATGCGCGCGCCGACCTCGTCAGCGTGTTCGTCCTGCCGCCTTCCGGCGCCGAGCTGGAGCGCCGCCTGCGCACGCGCGCCCAGGATTCGGCCGAGGTCATCGCACAGCGCATGGCCAAGGCGTCGGACGAGATCAGCCACTGGGCCGAATACGATTACGTGATCGTCAACAACGACGTCGACGAGAGCGTGGTGGCCGTCCAGGCCATCCTGCGCGCCGAACGCCTCCGCCGCACCCGGCAGGTGGGCCTGCCCGGCTTCGTGCAGAGCGTCCAGGCGGCGCTGTAAGCGCCGGCTGCCCCACCCCCTTTCCTCGCGGAAGCTCAAATCCCCTCCCCTGCGCAGCGGGGGAGGGTTAGGGAGGGGGAGAGCGTTACCGCGCCCGATACGCCCGCGCCAACGCGGCAAACCTCGCCACGTCCACCTCTTCCGCCCGCGCGGTCGGCTCGATGCCGGCGGCGGCGAGCAGAGCCTCGGCGTCGCCCAGGCTTTTCAGGCTCTGGCGCAGCATCTTGCGGCGCTGGCCGAAGGCCGCAGCGGTGACCTGCTCCAGCGCCTTCCATTCCGCCGGCTCCGGGTTGGCGCGCGGGGTCAGGTGCACGACGGTCGACGCCACTTTCGGCGGCGGCGTAAAGGCCTTGGCCGGCAGGTTGAACAGCACCTTCGCGTCGGCCCGCCACTGCGTGATGACCGACAGGCGCCCGTAGGCCTTGCTGCCGGGCTTGGCGACCAGCCGGTCCGCGACTTCCTTCTGGAACATCAGCGTCAGGCTGACAAATTCCTCGATCCGCGCCAGCCAGCCGATCAGCAGCGGAGTCGCCACGTTGTAGGGCAGGTTCGCCACGATGGCCCGCGGAGCCGGGGCCAGATCGATCGGATCGACCTCCAGCGCGTCGGCCTCCACGATCTTGAGACGCCCATCGGCCGCCTGCACCACGTCCTGCAAGGCTTCGATGAAGCGGTGGTCGCGTTCGATGGCGATCACCTGCCGGGCCTTGGTCGCAAGCAGTGCACGGGTCAGCCCGCCGGGGCCGGGCCCCACCTCGATGGCCGTCACGCCGGTCATGTCGCCCGCGGACCGCGCGATCCGGCCCGTCAGGTTGAGGTCGAGCAGGAAGTTCTGTCCCAGCGCCTTGCGCGCATCCAGCCCGAACCGCGCGATCACGTCGCGGAGCGGCGGCAGGGCTTGCGGATCGAAGGCGGCGGGGGATTCGGTGCCGGTGCGGGTCTCAGTCATGCCGACCTTATACGGCGCCTGCCCCGCAAAGCCCAGAGTCAGTAAAGCCCGGGATTAGACTGCCACGATCAGTCGTCGCGGCGCTCGATGCGGATCTCGGCTTTGCCCGTCAGCGCGCCGACCAGAAGGGCCAGCACGATGACCAACGGGATGCCGATGGCCAGCGCCAGCAAAAGCCCGGAGGTCACCAGCAGAACGACCCCGACCGCCAGCCCCACGAGGACCGCCGCGATCACCGCCGAAAGCGCATTGGAGACTTTCCGAGCCATATGCCCTCGCTTATGCCGCCAAGTTCCAGATCACCGCGACCACCCCTATTTAGCGGCTGTGGCGGACGCTGCCCATGCGTCGGAACATCCCTTTACCCTTCCAACAGGAAGTTGCGGACCACGGCGATCTGGTCGTCGGTCATCAGGGCCGGGGCGTGTCCGGCGTTGGCGAATTCGACGACGCGTGCACCGGGGCCGCGGCCGGACATCTCCTCCGCCGTTTCCGGCAGCAGGATGTCCGACGTCTCGCCGCGCAGCACCAGCACCGGGCACTGGATGCGGTCCCAGAAGGCCCAGAGGTCGACGTCGTCCATCGGCTGCGCCTTGAAGGCCTCGGCGATGGCCGGGTCGTAGGCGAGACCGTACCGCCCGTCCGGCCGCGGGCGCGCGCTGTGCTCCGCCATGTGGCGCCACGCCTCGTCGGGCAGCCGGCCGAAGCCCATCAGGACGAAACGCAGGTAGGATTCCACGGCAGGAATGTCCTCGAACACCGGGTCCTTGCCGACGTAATCCGCGATGCGCTGAAGGCCGACCTTGGAAATGAAGGGCCCCACGTCGTTGATGACCAGACGGCGAATCGGGCTGTTCGGCTGCGCCGCCAGCATCATGCCGATCAGCCCGCCCATGGAGGTGCCGACCCAGTCCACCTGCTCCACGCCCAGCCGCGCGATCAGCGCCGCCATGTCGGCGCAGTATTGCGGGTAGCCGTAGAGCGCCGGGTTGGCGATCCGGCCGCTCCTGCCG
This sequence comes from Pseudomonadota bacterium, assembly GCA_023413605.1. Lineage (GTDB taxonomy): Bacteria > Pseudomonadota > Alphaproteobacteria > Azospirillales > Azospirillaceae > Azospirillum. The sequence goes on along the minus strand of JAEZPL010000060.1, from coordinate 7,868 downwards.
CGCCCGACCACGTCCGGGCAGGCCACCCTGTAGTGATCCACGAGGTTCAGGGCCAGCGCGTCGAAATCGCGCCCGTTGCGCGTCAGGCCGTGCACGCACACCGCGGTGCGCGGCGCATCCTCGCGCCCCCACTGGGTGTAGGCGACGGTGTGGAAGCCGGCGGCGCTGAGGCCGAGAAAGCTGCGTTCGGACATCGGCACGGCGCCTGTCTCCCCTTCGTTGTTCTTCGTCCGGCCGGAATCAGCCCTCGTCGGGCCGCGCCAGTTCGGCCGCCTGGCGCGTCACCAGCGGCGACGGCTCCGCCACCGCCGCGTCGAAGGTGTGGCGTGGCGCGTCGTACATGCGGCGGATGGCGCGCACGTAGTTCCGCGTCTCCTCATAGGGCGGCACGCCCTTGAAACGGTCCACGGCCCGCTCCCCCGCGTTGTAGCCGGCAAGAGCCAGCGTAACGTCCCCCTGGAAGTAGGCCAAGAGCCAGCGCAGGTACTTGATGCCGCCCCTGATGTTTTCCTCCGGGCTGAAGACGTCGCTGACGCCGAACCGCTCCGCCGTGTCCGGGATCAGCTGCATCAGCCCCGCGGCCTCCTTCGGCGACACGGCGTCGGAACGGTAGGCGCTTTCCACCTGGATCACCGCCAGCACCAGCGCGGGGTCGAGCCCGTATTTGGGCGCCTGTTTCTTCACCAGCGCGACGATTTCCGGCGGTGGCGGCCCGATTTCCCGCAGCGGGGCGGCGCCGGGCCGGCACCAGGGGCGGACATGCCCCATGCGGCCTGGCACATACTTGACCAGCTTGCGCGCCTCCGCGTGCCCGCGCGAGGCCGCGGCGCGCAGCCAGGCGGTTCCGACGCGCCGGTCGCGCTTCACCCCCACGCCGAACAGGAAACGCCGCGCCACGCGGTAGGCGGCGTTGGCGTCGCCCTTCTCCGCCGCCTCGCAATCGGCGGCCCGCGTCGCCTGCTGCGCGGACGTCGGCTCGGCCGCCTGGACGGCGGTGGCTGCCAGCATGAGCAGCCCGGCCAAAGCCATGGCCACCGAAGCCAAGGACGGCGAAGCCAAGGACAATGCGCGCACGGAGACCCCTATGCCGTTTTTCGGGCCGCAACGATATGCGAGCGCATGTCCGAATCGGCAAGCTTTCGGCCGGTTACCCCTTTTTCGCCACCCGCCGCACCCAGATGCGCAGCGTGCGCAGGATGTTTCGTGCCAAGTCCCGCACGCGCGCCGCCATCCGCTTCACCGCCCGCCAGGGCGGCAGCGCGGTCAGCCAGTCCAGCCACCGCGCCACACGCACGTAGCACCAGGCGAAGGCCGGGATGGTCAGCAGCTTGTCCTTGCTGATGCGGAACAAACGCTCCAGCAGCGTGACCTTCAGCAGTTCGGCGACGCCGATAACCGCCATGCCTTCCACCGCATGCCCGGTACCCATCAGGTAGAGTCCGACCGGCTTCGCCGGTTCCAGCACGGCCAGCGGCACCACGAACAGGGCCAGCGTCGGGTAGGGGCCGAGACGCGCGATCCAGGCGTTGACCCGCGCGAAAATCCGCAGGCGCCCAATTCTGGCGGCGAGAGGACGGATCGCCTCCAGCACCAGGGCGTCAATGAGGAAGTAGAGCACCGCCACCACCGTCAGCAGTGGCCGCAGCACCCATCGCCTCAACCCTTGAAGCGGCTCGCGGGGCATCACTCCTCCAATCAGTTTAGTCTCTACATCTTTTGTCCGTTGGTGGGAGTCCGTTTGTCCGGTTGGGCAGTGGGTTGGATTCCCTTATGTAACACTCCTGCGTCTGCGCGTCCGCGCCATCGTTTCCGGGTGCATCGTCATCGTGCTTGGCCATTACGACCCGTATCTCGTCGCGCTGTCCGTCATCGTCGCCTCCTTCGGCGGCTATGTGGCGCTCGATCTGGCCGCCCACGCGCACGAGGCCCGGCGGCGGCGGAACCTGTGGCTGGGCGGAGCGGCCCTCGCCATGGGGGCGGGCATCTGGTCCATGCACTTCATCGGCATGCTGGCCTTCCGGGCGCCGGTGCCGATCACCTACGACATCGCGCTGACCCTGCTGTCCTTCCTGCTGCCCGTTGCCGTGTCCGGCGCCGGCCTGTTCGCGGTCGCCCAGGGCTGGCCGCGCCGCCTCACCCTGCCTGCGGCGGGCCTGTTGACCGGTCTCGGCATCGTGTCGATGCACTATGTCGGCATGGCCGGGATGCGGATGCAGGCCCACATGACCTATCATCCGGCCCTGGTCGGCCTGTCGATGGCCATCGCCATCGCAGCCTCCACGGCGGCGCTGTGGCTGGCCTTCCGAACCGCCAGCGTGATGCAGCGGCTGGTCGGCGGCCTCGTCATGGGGCTGGCGGTGATCAGCATGCACTACACCGGCATGGCCGCAGCCTCCTTCGATCTGCACGGCGGGATGACGGAAACGGAAGCCCCGATCGCGGATGGGGCGGTGCTGTCCAACCCGCTCGTCGCCGTGGGAACGGGGGGAGCGACCATCCTGATCCTGTCGCTGGCGCTGTTCTCCACCGTGCTGGACCGCCGCCGCGCGGCGGAACGGTCGGACGCCCAGGAGGCGCGCTACCGTTCCATCGTCGACACGGCGGTGGACCCCATCGTCGTGACGGACGAGACGGGCACCATCCTGTCCTTCAACCGCGCCGCGGAGGCCACGTTCGGCTACACAGCTGACGAAGCGGTCGGCGCCAACGTGCGCCTTCTGATGCCGGAATCCTACCAGTCCGCTCATGACGGCTACATGGCCCATCACCGCGAGACGGGCGAGCGCCGGATCATCGGCGTCGGCCGCGAGGTGGAGGGCCGGCGCAAGGACGGCTCGACCTTCCCGCTGGAGCTGTCGGTCGCCGAATGGCAGGCCGGCAAGCGCCGCTGCTTCACCGGCATCATGCGCGACATCACCGCCCGCAAGGCGGCCGAGGACGCCCTGCGCCGCGCCAAGGGCGAGGCGGAACGCGCCCGCGAGGACGCATTGGCGGCCAAGGACCGCGCGGAACGCGCGGACATGGCGAAGACCAAGTTCCTGGCGGCGGCCAGCCACGACCTGCGCCAGCCGCTGCAATCGCTGTTCTTTTTCGCCCATGCCATGTCCGACCGGCTGCACGGCCATCCCGCCTCGCCCCTGCTGGCGAGCATGAGCGAGTCCCTCAACGGCCTTCGCGTGCTGCTCGACAGCCTGCTGGACGTGTCGCGGCTCGACGCCGGTGTGGTCACGCCGGCGGTCACCGAATTCGCCCTCGACCCGATGCTGGAGCGGTTGGCCGGCGAGTACGCCACCCGCGCGGCGGAGGCGGGGATCACGCTGCGCCATGTCCGCACCAGCCGCTGGACCCGCAGCGACCCGGCCCTTCTGAAGCGCATGCTGCGCAACGTGATCGAAAACGCCATCCGCTTCACGGACCATGGGCGTATCGTGATCGGGTGCCGGCGCAGCGGCGCCGACCTGCGGATCGAGGTGCTGGACACCGGCATCGGCATCCCGGCCGACCAGAGGGAGGCCATCTTCCAGGAGTTCACGCAGCTCGCCAACCCGGAGCGCGACCGGCGCAAGGGCCTGGGCCTGGGTCTCGCCATCGTGCGGCGGCTGGCCGGGTTGCTGGGCCACGAGGTGTCGCTGCGCTCCGCCCCCGGCCTGGGAAGCGCCTTCTGCCTGACGGTTCCCGCGGTGTCGGCCCGCCCCGTGCCGAAGACCTGCCGCCCGGCGGCGCAGCCCGCCAACAGCGGCCACAAGGGGTTGGTCGTGGTGGTCGAGGACGACGCCATCATCCTGCTGAGCATGCGCACGATGCTGGAGGAATGGGGGTACGAGGTGGTGGCCGCCATGTCGGCGGACGAGGCCGTGGGCACCCTGACCAGCCTCGGCCAGCGGCCCAGCATGATCGTCGCCGATTACCGCCTGCGCGAGGGGCGGACGGGCCTTCAGGCCATCCGTGACATCTTCGGCGTCTGCGGGGTGCGCGTCCCGGCCATCGTGCTGACCGGCGACACCGACCCGGCCCGCATTGCCGAGGTGCAGCAGAGCGGCTACCACGTCCTGCACAAGCCCGTGTCGCCAACCCTGCTGCGCGACGTCCTGACTTCCGCCGCGTGAAGTCACCGCTTCCCCCGGTGGCGCCCGACCGTTCGCACCCCATCTGATAGGAGGATTCCGACAAGGACACCGGAAAAGCTGGAGCCGGAATGATCCGCCGCGTCGCCGCCGTCGTGTTTGCCCTTCTGGCCCTGGTCGTCGTGGTTCCCGCCGTGGGGGCCGGCGGCTTCCTTCTGTGGATGCGGGAGCAGATGCCGATGAACAGCGGCAGCGTGACCGTATCCGGACTGGACCGTCCGGTGGAGATCCTGCGCGACCGCAACGGCGTTCCCCACATCTTCGCGGCGACGGAGCGCGACGCCTACTTCGCGCTCGGCTACGCCCATGCCCAGGACCGGCTGTGGCAGATGGAGACGATGCGCCGCGCCGGGGCCGGCCGGATGTCGGAACTGGTGGGCACCCGCTTCGGCGAGTGGGCGCTGCGGCTCGACCGCTCCATGCGCACGCTGGGCGTCTACCGCCGGTCGGAAGCCATCTATGGGGAGATGTCGCCCGACGTCCGCGCCGCCTTCGATTCCTACGCCGCCGGCGTGAACGCCTGGATGGAGACGCGAACGGAAGCGCTGCCGATCGAATTCCAGCTGCTGGATCACACGCCGGAACCCTGGCGCCCCGCCGACAGCATCGTGTGGGGCAAGCTGATGGCCTTGCAGCTCTCCGCCAACTCCTACGACGAGCTGTTCCGCGCCCGCGCGCTGCAAAGCCTGTCGCCCCAGCAGGTGCAGGACCTGTTCCCTTCCGACCCGCCGGGCACGCCCGTGACCCTGGCGGCGGAGTTGAAGGAGATGGAGCGGCGCGGCGACCTGCAACGCGCGTTGGCCGCCCTGCCCAACCTCGGCTTCGACACGGCATCCAACGAATGGGCGCTGACCGGCGCCCGAAGCGCGACCGGAAAGCCGATCCTCGCCAACGACCCGCACCTGGGGCTGGAAGCGCCGATCCTCTGGTATCTGGCGCGCATCGTCACGCCGAAGCACAGCATCGCCGGCGCGACCATTCCCGGCGTGCCGCTCCACATCCTGGGGCACAACGGCCACGTCGCCTGGGGCTTCACGACCACCCACAGCGACACGCAGGACCTGTTCATCGAGAAGATCGACCCGCAGGATCCCGCGCGCTACATCACCCCCGACGGCCCGCAGCCCTTCGACACCCGCACCGAAACGATCAGGATCGCCGGCCAGCCGGACGAGACGCTGACGGTGCGGGAGACGCGGCACGGCCCGGTGCTGACCTCCCCAGACACGGCCGGCGTGGCGCCGGAGGGGCACGTGCTGGCGCTGGCCTTCCCCGGCCTGACCGCCAACGACACGACGCCGGAGTCCCTGTACCGTCTGAACCACGCCGCCAACGCGGAGGCCGTGCGGGAGGCGCTGTTCCTCCACGTCGCCCCGCAGCAGAACGTGGTCTACGCCGACACCGAGGGGACTCTCGGCTTTCTCTCCCCGGCGCTGGTGCCGGTGCGGCGTTCGGGCGACGGGCGGGTGCCGGTGCCGGGCTGGACCGGCGAACATGATTGGGTCGGCTACATCCCCTTCGACGCGCTGCCCCAGGCGGTCAACCCGCCCTCCGGCCAATTCGTCAACGCCAACAACGCCGTGGTCGGCCCAGGCTATCCCTATCTGCTGGGGACCGAGTGGCCGGACCCGTCCCGCGCCCGCCGGATCGAGGAGATGCTGGGCACCGGCAACCACACGGTGGACCAGGTGGCGGCCCAGCAGATGGACAACGTCTCCCTGCCCGCCCACGATCTGCTGCCCACCATGCTGTCCCTTTTGCAGACCGTGCCGCCGGAAGGCCGTCAGGTCGACGAAGCCGTAAAACTTCTGAAAGGATGGGACGGCCGCATGGCCCGCGACCGGCCGGAGCCGCTGATCTTCGACTGGTGGCTGCGGGAACTGGTGCGCACGCTCTACGCCGACAAGCTCGGCCCCCTCTTCCAGGCCTATTGGGACCTGCGCCCGCGCGCGGTCCAGCGCGCCCTGACCGAGGCACCGCAGTGGTGCGACGACAGAACGACGCCAGCCAAGGAAAGCTGCGCGGTGATGGTGGCCGGCGCCCTGAACTCCGCCCTTGCCCAGATCGAGCGGAGGCACGGCGCGAACGTCGCGGCATGGCGCTGGGGGGACGAGCACCGGGCCGACCTCACCCACAAGCTGCTGGGCCGCGTGCCGTTGCTGAACCGCCTGTTCGACCTGTCCATCGAAACGGACGGGGGCGCCTTCACCGTCAACCGCGGCACCACCCGCGTGCGCGACCCGCAAAATCCCTTCGCCCATGTGCACGGGGCGGGCTTGCGTGCCGTCTACGACCTTGCCGACCTCGGCAACTCCCGCTTCATGATCGCCACCGGCCAGTCCGGCAACCCACTATCGCCCCACTGGGGCGATCTGGTGCGGAGCTGGCGCGACGGCGGCACGCTGCGCCTGACCGGCGACCGCGGCACCCTCTCCAGGAACGGGGCCAAGGTGCTGACCCTCACCCCCCGCGACACCGGGACATCATCATGACCACGCCGCCCGACTTAGCCCCCGTACCGCCCGCCACCCCGGCCAGCACCCCATCCATCACGATCACCGATGTCCGAGCCGCCGCCGGCCGCATCGCCGGGCTGATCCCCGTCACCCCGACCGAGACCTCGCCGCGCCTGTCGGAACTGGCGGGCTGCTCCATCGCGCTGAAGCTGGAAAATCAGCACTTCACCGGCTCCTTCAAGGAGCGCGGGGCGCTGAACAAACTGCTGTCGCTGGACGAGGCGGAACGTCGGGCGGGAGTGATCGCCATGTCGGCCGGCAACCACGCCCAGGCCGTGGCCTGCCACGCCAGCCGGCTCGGCATCCGCTCCACCATCGTGATGCCCAGCTTCACCCCCTTCAACAAGGTGGAGCGCACGGAGGGGTTCGGCGCCACGGTCCAGTTGCACGGCGACACGCTGAGCGACGCGGCGGCCTACGCCCACGACCTCGCGGAACGGGAGGGGCTGACCTTCGTACACCCCTACGACGACCCGCTGGTCGCCGCCGGCCAGGGCACCGCGGCGCTGGAATTCCTGGCCGCCGCCCCGGATCTGGAGGTGCTGGTCGTACCCATCGGCGGCGGCGGACTGATCGGCGGCATGGCGGTGGCGGCAAAGGCGCTGAAACCGGACATCCAGGTCATCGGCGTGGAATGCGCCATGTACCCGTCGATGCGGCAGGCGCTGGCCGGACGGCCCATCGCCTGCGGCGGCGCCACCATCGCGGAGGGCATCGCCGTCAAGGCGCCCGGCGGAGTCACCCTGCCGCTGGTCCGCCAGTATGTCGACGACGTGGTGGAGGTCGGCGAACCCCGCCTGGAGGAGGCCGTCTATCGCCTCGCCACGTTGCAGAAGCTGGTGGCCGAGGGAGCCGGCGCCGCGGCCCTGGCCGCCGTGCTGGACGACCCGGCGCGCTTCGCCGGCAAGAAGGTCGGCGTCGTCGTGTCCGGCGGCAACAACGACGCGCGCATCCTGGCCCAGGTGCTGATGCGCGGCCTCGTCTACGAGGGGCGCATCGTCCGCCTGCGCATCGGCATCACCGACGCTCCCGGCGCGCTCGCCCGCGTCGCCCGCCTGCTGGGCGAGGCCGGGGCCAACATCGTGGAGGTGCACCACCAGCGCCTGTTCCACGACGTGCCGGTGAAGATGGCCGAAATCGACGTCGTGCTGGAAACCCGCGACCGCACCCATGTCCACCAGTTGATCGCCCGCATGGAGGACGCCGGTTTCCCGACGGAGCTGATGAC
>JAEZPL010000018.1 GCA_023413605.1 Pseudomonadota bacterium | reverse complement strand
ACGGAGTTCTGCGGGAAGGTGCAGGCCCAGGCCGGCTGTTTGGCGTTCGGTGCGTTGGGGTTGATGGCGTAGGGGGGGGGGGCGGCGTCCGGGCGAACCCAGGACAGGGAATCGTTCATCACGAGGCTGCCCTGCGGGGATTGGTCCGCCCAGATCCACAGGACGTCGCGGTTGCCCCGGGACTCCTTGATAAGGGTGCCCAGCGTCTGCCGGCAGGTATCCGGCCGCAGGTTGTGCACGGACTGTTCCTCGGCCACCGGCGGGCGGCTTGCCGGCGGCATCGGGCTGGTCTGCGCCGACACGGCCAGGACCACCGGCAGTGCCGCGACGGCCGGCAGCAGCCGCACCAGAACGCTGGCGGCGTTTCGCGTGCCTTGCTCCCGCGCGTTCTGTTCCATGCCCGGTCCCTTTCACTGTGCGCGTCCGTCCGCCGGTGGCGGCCGGAGCGTCGTTCCGGGAACCGTTGTAAACCTGGACCGTGCCGTGGGAATTGATCCGCGTCAGGTGAGGGCACGAAAACCCCCACCCGCCTTCCGGTCAAATCAACACCTCTCCTGCGGTCCTTGTTCGGCTACTCCGCCGCGAACCCCTCGGCCTGGAGCTGCCAGAGCGAGTTGAACACCCCGCCCCGCCGGCGCCGCAGTTCGGAGGGGTGGCCGTCCTCCGCGATACGGCCGTCCACCAGGACCAGCACGCGGTCGAAGGCCGAGACGGTGGACAGGCGGTGAGCGACGGCGACCACCGTCCGGCCCTGGGCGAGATCGGCCAGCGCCATCTGGATTTCCCGCTCCGACTGGGTGTCGAGCGCCGAGGTGGCCTCGTCCAGGATCAGGATCGGGGCGTTCTTCAGGAAGGCGCGGGCGATGCCCAGCCGCTGCCGCTGACCGCCGGACAGGCGCACGCCGCGTTCCCCCACCATGGTCGCGTAGCCCTCCGGCAACTGCCGGATGAAGCCGTCGCAAAAGGCATGGCGGGCGGCGGCGAAGACCTCCTCGTCGGTGGCGTCGGGGCGGCCATAGCGGATGTTCTCCAGGATCGGTCGGTGGAACAGGGCGATGTCCTGGGGCACCACGGCGATCTTCGCCCGCAACTCGTCCTGCGCCATGGCGGTTATCGGCTGGCCGTCGATCAGGATGGTGCCGCGCTGCACGTCGTCCAGCCGCTGGATCAGGCTGATGATCGTGGATTTTCCTGCCCCCGACGGCCCGACCAGACCGACCTTCTGCCCGGCCGGGATCGACAGGTTGAAGCGGTCGAGCACCTGACGGCCTTCCGGATAGCGGTAGGACACCGCCTCGAAGTCGATGGCGCCGCCGCCGGGCGTGGCCGGCAAGGCCGGTACCGGGTCCAGCACGTCGTGCGGCTTGGCGATCACCCGCAGGCTTTCCGCGATGGCGCTGTACTGCTGGGTGGCGCTGACCAGCGCGAAGGCAAGGTCGCGGGAGCCGTGCAGGATACGGAAGGTCAGCGCGCTGACGATCACCACGTCACCGGTGGTGATCTGCCCGCCCTGCCACAGCAGCAAGGCCCACAGCAGCATCGACCCGGCCATCACCCACAGGCAGACGTCGTGGACGACGCGGGTCTTTTCCAGATGCATCCAGCTGCGCCGGTGCGCGTCGGCCTCCACGCCGAATTCGCGGGCCAGCCGGTCGCGCTCCCGCCCGCGTGCGGAAAAGGCTTTCACCGTCCAGACGTTGGAGACGACGTCCACCAATTCACCGTTGGTGCGGGCGGTCTGCTCGGCGTAGGCGTGGTGCACCGCCCGGCCGCGCAGGCCGAGGTACACGATGGCCCCGGCGACGATCGCGACGAAGCCCACCAACGCCACCGCCATCCCCCAATGAATGGTCAGCAGGACCACCACCGCGCCCAGGAAGTCCGTGCAGGGCGGGACGATGTTCCAGGTCAGGGTGCGAAAGATGGTGGTTGCCGCGTTCTCGGTGGAGGCGATGCGGTTGCCGAGCGACCCCGCCAGATGCTCGGAAAAATACCGCATGGAATGGCCGGTCAGGTGCTGGAACAGGTCCAGCCGCATGTCCACGCCGGTGGCCAGCACCGTGCGGCAGCCGAGCCAGCCGCCCAGCCGCCATAACACGTTCTCCATCGCGATCAGGCCCAGAAACAGGCCGAGTGGCGACCACACGTCCGCCGTCTGCCGGTCGGGGGAGGCCATGGCGTCGATCAGCAGCTTCATGCCGTACTGGACGCCGACGGCGCAGGCCGCAGCACCGACGATGATCGCGAACAGGGTGCCGAATTGCCAGGGCCGCCGCCGGACGTAGCCCGTCAGGAAGCGGATCGGGCGGCTCGGGATGGGCCGCGCGTTCATGACGCCCGCACTCATGCCGGCGCTCATTGGGCGGCTTGCAGCGTCGGGCGGCCGAACAGGCGGTCGAAGCGGGCCTGCTGGCGTTCCAGCGCGTCGGCGAGCGGCTGGTGCAGGCAGCGTCCGCCCTCCTCGTCGCACAGGCCGTACAGCCCCACCTCGCAATGGCGGTCGTTGGCCCAGCCGGGATAGTCCAGGATCGGGTAGAGGCAGATGCCCTCCACCGGCACCCCGTCGCGCAGCGCGGCCTGGACCTGATCGCAAACATAGTCGAACCAGGGCACGCGGGCATCGCCCTCCGCCCCCGTCTCCGCCACCAGCACCGGGCGGCCGTAGCGCTGGTGCACCTCCGCCAGGATGTCGGCGAAGGGGCGGTAGCGCGGGTCGTCCCGGCCGATGGTCCCGCCGTTCAGAAACCATTGGTTGTCGGAATAGTAGTTGACCCCGATCACGTCCAGATATTCGGGCTTGCCGCCCAGGCCGGGCCAGGCGTAGCCGCCGATCATGTCCCACGCCTCGTACTGGGCGAGGCGCGCGTGCTCGGCCGCAGTCTTGTCGCCCCTGCGGTCGGGCCGGGGCAGGACGTTGATGATCGGATCGACCTGGACGATGCGGGCGCGCGGGTCCGCCGCACGGATGGCGTCGATGCCCGCGATGGAGGCGCGCACCAGTTGATGCTTCAGTTCCATCCCACGGCGGGTGGCCATGGGGTTGAACCGCTCCATGTCGCCGCCGGCCCAAGACCAGTAGGATATCTCGTTGACCGGGCAGTAGAAGGGGGCATCCCCGCCCTCATCCCGCACCAGGGCGGCGAAGGCCGCGGCGAAGCGGGCGAAACGCTCCACAAAGCCGGGGCGCCAGATGTCGACGTCGTCCGGCCAGCCGTAGTGGCACAGGTCCCAGATGACCTGCACGCCGGCCTCGCGCGCGGCGCGGACCATCGGCAGGGCGCTGGACCAGTCGTAATGGCCGGGCGTCGTTTCGATCAGGTGCCAGCGCACCCCGTCGCGCACGGTGCGGAGCCCGTGGGCGGCCATCCGCTGATAGTCGCGGGCGGCGTGCCGATCGTGGCCGGTCGCTGCGATCAGGTCGAGCCGGCGCCCGTCGTGCCGCCGGTGCGTCGAGCATTCGAAGCCGCCGAGAAAGAATCCGTCCAGCAACGTGGGAAAGCTGGATAGCGTGGAATCGGGGGGCAGCGTGGGATTGTGCATGGTTTCTTGCCCTTCCAGGGAACGGGCCGGCGCATACCGCGGTGCAGGCTGCGGGATAGGCGCCGGCCGTTCGACATCAGGGTTGAAAAGGAGAGCCGGGGCAGTGGTCAACCGCCCCGGCGGAAGGCTCAAAAAAGTCTTAGCGGTCAGTCACCCAGCCCGGCGGCCCTTTCGCGGGCCTTGGCCTCCACCCCGAGGGCGCGGAGTTCGCGCGCGGCGGCGGTGAGGCCGTGGACGCGCTGCTCCTCCTTGGCGATGCGGGCGTAGACCGACAGGGCCTGGGCCACCACCTGGTCCATGTTGTAGTAGCGGTAGGTTCCCAGCCGGCCGAGGAAGGTGACGTTCGGCGTCTCGTCGGCCAGCGTCTGGTACTTGCGGAACAGTTCCTGGTTTTCCGGGCGTGGGATCGGGTAGTAGGGATCGCCCTGCGCCGCCGGATATTCGTAGGTGATGCTGGTCTTCGGGTGCCGCTGCCCGGTCAGGTGCTTGTATTCGGTGACGCGGGTGTAGGGCACGGATTCCGACGGCTCGTTCACCACGGCGACGGGCTGGACATTCTCCTGGTCCAGGGTCTCGTGCCGGAACTTCAGCGAGCGATAGGGCAGCTTGCCGAAGCGGTGGCCGAAGAACTCGTCGATCGGGCCGGTGTAGACGATGCGGTCGTACTGGATCTCGTTGCGGACGTCGTCGAAGTCCGTGTTCAGCATGACCTTGATGTTCGGGTGGTCGAGCATGTTTTCGAACATCCGCGTGTAGCCGTGCAGCGGCATCGCCTGGAAGCTGTCGCCGAAATAGCGGTCGTCGGCGTTGGTCCGCGTCGGCACGCGGGAGGTCACCGACTTGTCGAGGTCGGACGGGTCCAGCCCCCACTGCTTGCGGGTGTAGCCGCGGAAGAACTTTTCGTACAATTCCCGCCCGACGCGGCTGATCACCACGTCTTCGGAGGTGCGGATCTCCGCCACCGGCTCCGCACGGGAGGCCAAGAAATCCTCGACCTGATCGGAGGTCAGGTTCAGGCCGTAGAGCCGGTTGATGGTGGTCAGGTTGATCGGGATGGGGACGAGCTGGTCGTCCACCCGCGCCAGCACCCGGTGCTCGTAGGGGCGCCACTTGGTGAAGCGCGACAGGTACTCGACCACCTGATCGGAATTGGTGTGGAAGATGTGCGGGCCGTAGCGGTGGATCAGCACGCCCGCGTCATCGTAATGGTCGTAGGCGTTCCCGCCGATGTGCGGACGCCGGTCGATCAGCAGCACGCGCTTGTCGAGCCCGGCGGCGAGCCGTTCGGCCAGCACGCTGCCGGCGAAGCCCGCCCCGACGATCAGATAGTCGAAGCCCGACCGCCGCCCGACCGCGCGGCCGTTGCTGTGCCGGGCCTTGGCCGACGTGTCCGACGCGACGAGATGGATGGGGGCCGTTGCGGCGCGGGCACGGGCACGCGTCCGGTCGATCAGCTCCCGCATGCGCCCCTGCGTCTTGTCCCAGGACATGTCGCGCAGCACGAGGTCCGCCGTCGCCCGCAGGCGGTCGGGTTCCGCGGTGTCCTTCAGCGCCGCCTCGATGGCCGCGACGAAGGCGTCCGGGGTGTCGGCGATGCGCACGATCCCGGTGTCGCCGTAGGTCCGCACCACGTCGGTGATGGAGGTGGAGACGACCGGCCGACCGGCGGCCAGATATTCCGGTGTCTTGGTCGGGCTGATGAAGCGGGTGGACTCGTTGCGCGCGAAGGGCATCAGGGCGACGTCCCAGCCCGCCAGATAATGCGGCAGGTCGTCGTACACCTTCGGGCCCAGGTAATGGATGTTCGGGCGGCGGGGCAGGCGGGCGGGGTCGATCTTCACCACCGGGCCGACCAGCACGAACTGCCAATCCGGCCGCGCCGTGGCGGCGGCGTCCAGCAGGTCCACGTCCAGCCGCTCGTCGATCACGCCATAGAAACCCAGCCGTGGGCCGGCGATTCTGGCCTGATCCTCCGGCTGTTCGGCGATGGTGCGCGCTTCGGCGAAGTGTGCCACGTCGACGCTGCTGGGGAAGGCGTGCACGTTCGGGTGCAGGCCGCGCTTGGCCTCGTACAGGCTGACGCCGCCGGTGAAGACGAGATCGGCGCGCTTCAGCAACTGGCGTTCCCGCTCCACCAGTTCCGGCGGCGCGCCGTGGAAGGCCGACAGCTCGTCCATGCAGTCATAGACCACCAGCGCGCCGCGCAGATGGCCGGAGAAGCCCAGGCTCATGGGCGTGTAGTACCAGAGGATCGGGTTCGAAATACCTTCGGCCGCCAGATGCTGGTCGAGCAGGATGCGCTGGGCGGTCTCGGCCTCGGCGGCGCTCAGCGTGGCGGGAAGCCGGGGGACGAGGATGTGGACGCCTTCCTCCTCGCGGACATCGAGCCAGGGTTCCGGCGTGTCGTTGCGGATCGGCTCCTCCAGGAAGAGAACCCGGTGGTCCTGTGCAAAGCGGGACATAAGATGTTGTGGGCGCTGGTAGACGAAACTCCAGCGAAGATGCGAGAAGCAGAGAATGGTCGATGAGGATTCGCGGGGTCTGGTCGATTTCGAAAGATCTGTATTTTGGCTGGTTTTTTTTCGATTCTTGCCGATGGCAAACTGAAATTGGCCGGCCCAGCTCATAAGGTCTTCCTCTCGTCAGTGGCGACGTCGCGGATTCGTTGGGAATGCAAGCATTTATCGCCAGCATCGGGGTGGCTTAAAAACCGGAAGCTTACAACGGGAAGGATGGTGGCCGGTTCCGTGACGGGGCTAATCCTGGGGGTGTGTTCCCCGATTTTTCACAGCTAATACTTTTGCGTTGGTGCGCCGTGGTAGCCACATACTTCGTTGGTCCACGGGAAATGGGCGCAGAGATTCGCTCTGATTTTCAAAGCTGGAATCATGTCTTTATTTCTTCTCAAGCGGCTGCCGTCAACCCTTGCGGCCGGTCCCCCTTGGAATGTGGTGCGCTGAGCGGAATGTAAGTGCATAATGCAGTATCAAATGTCGGGACAGACGCGGGAGGAACAAAGGGGATGTGCCAGATCTTCGCCGGCCAGGATCCGACGCGCTTCCGCATGGTGACGCGACGTGTCCGCCTCAGCGGACATTCGACCAGCGTCTGTCTGGAAGCCGCCTTCTGGGATACGCTCGAAGAAATTGCGGACATGCAGGGCGTTTCGCTTGGCCGTTTTCTGTCCAAACTGCATGACGAAGTCTTGGCGCGGGGGGTGGAGCGGCGAAATTTCGCCGGACTTCTGCGCTGCGCCTGCCTGACTTATGCGCGCAACATCAAGGGCCGCCGCCCCTGCATCGAGGAGTTGGAGCGCGAGGCGCAGACCGATTTTTCGACCGTCGCGGCGTCGGTCGTGCAGGACGCATCCGTGCCGACTCTCGCACGGGAATGCGAGGTGGCGTGAGCATCGATCCCTCTCCCCGGAGGGGAGAGGGTTATCGGGCCGTCAGATCGCGTTCTTGGCCATCTGGTCGGCGATGTAATCGGACTGGCGCAGGGCCAGAGCGACGATGGTCAGGGTGGGGTTCTCGGACGCGCCGGTGGTGAACTGCGATCCGTCGGACACGAACAGGTTCGGGATGTCGTGCGCCTGTCCCCACTTGTTGACCACGCCGTCGCGCGGCTTCTCGCTCATCCGGTTGGTGCCCAGGTTGTGGGTGGACGGGTAGGGCGGCGTGGGGAAGGTGCGGATGGCACCCACCGATTCATACAGCGCCATGCCCTGCCGGTGGGCGTGGTCGCGCATGGCGATGTCGTTCGGGTGGTCGTCGAAATGCACGTTCGGGATGGGCATCCCGTACTTGTCCTTCATGTCCGGATGCAGGGTGACGCGGTTGCTTTCCTGCGGCATGTCCTCGCCCACCAGCCACATGCCGGCCATCCGGTCGTAGCCGTCGAGCGCGGAGGTGAATTCCCGCCCCCAGGATCCCGGGTCGAGGAAGGCGGCCATGAAGGGCAGCCCCAGCGACAGCGTTTCCATCTCGTACCCGCCGACGAAACCGCGGTTGGGGTCGTGCCTCGACTCGTCGGTGACGACGCCGGCCATGGTCGTGCCGCGGAACATGTGGACGGGCTTTTCGAAAACGCCGTAGACCGACCCGGTCATGTGCCGCATGTAGTTCTTGCCGACTTGGCCTGAGGAGTTGGCGAGCCCGTCCGGGAACAGGCTGGACGCGGAGTTCAGCAGCAGCCGCGGGCTTTCGATGGAGTTGCCGGCCACCGCGACGATGCGCGCCTTCTGGCGCTGGACGGTGCCGTCCTTGTCGGCGTACAGCACGCCGGTGACCTTGCCCTTCGCGTCATGTTCGATCTTCAGCACCTGCGCGTTGGGGCGGACCTCCAGCTTGCCGGTCGCTTCGCCCTTTGGGATCTCGGCGATCAGGGTGGACCACTTCGCGCCCGACTTGCACCCTTGGAAACAGAAGCCGATCTGCTGGCAGGCTCCGCGGTCGTCGCGCGGCTGCGAGTTGATGGCCATCCGGCCGGTGTGGCATTCCTTGTAGCCCATCTTGTCGGCGCCGGCCTTCAGCACCTTGAAGTTGTTGTTGCCGGGCAGGCCGGGGATGCCGTTGGTGCGGGTGACGCCCATGCGGTCTTCCGCCTTGGCGTACCAGGGCGCCAGTTCCTCCAGCGTGATCGGCCAGTCCAGCAAGTTGGCGCCGGGGATGTCGCCGTAGGTCGTGCGCGTCTTGAACTCGTGCGGCTGGAAGCGCAGCGACGCCCCCGCCCAGTGGATGGTGGAGCCGCCGACCGCCTTGACGATCCAGGCCGGCAGGTTGGGAAAGTCCTTGGCGACGCGCCAGTTCCCCGACGTGGTGCGCGGGTCGAGCCAGGAGATCTGCGTGAAGCTGGCCCACTCGTCGTTCTGGAAATCCTCCATCTCGTGGCGGGCGCCGGCCTCAAGGATCACCGTCTTGATGCCCTTCAGCGCCAGTTGGGTGCCCAGCGTGCCGCCGCCGGCCCCGGACCCCACGATGACGACGACGCTGTCGTCGTTCAGGTCGAATTTCGCTGCCATGGTCGATATCCTCCCCGGGGGTCCTGGTCAGAGCCATTCAAGGTCGTTGAAGCCGCGGTCGATGTAGCCGCCCTTGGCCGCGCTTTCGCCCTCGTAGCCGAAGACGGGCCACAGCTCCTTGTTGTTGTAGAGGCCGGTCACCAGCCCGCCGCGCACCTTCTGGAAGAAGGGATCGGCTTCGATCTGGTGCAGCAGCCGGACCCGGTCAGCCTCCCAGCCGATGTCTGTGTAGGGGGCCATGTGCTTGGCCTTGGCCAGCTTGTCGAGCTTGGCCATGCCGGCCTCGTACAGGTCCTTCAGCTTGGGATCGGCGGCGGCCGCCTCGTCCTGCACCTTCATGGCGATGGCGTAGAAACGGTCGGGCAGACGGTCGTGCGGGTAGATGTCGCGGGCCATTTTGACGAGCGAGCGCATGGTGTCCGGCGCCAGCGCCTTGGTTTCGTATCCCCAGGCTTCGCGCGGGCAGATGATCGCACCGCCCGACACCAGGATCACCGCCGCCGCGGCGGCCGTGGCGGACCCGGCCAGGAAGGCGCGCCGGCCCACCGCTTGGTGAATGGCGGCGTTATGGACGGTGACCTGACGGTCGGGCGGGTTCGTCGTGGAACTCATCGCTTCCTCCCATTTTTCGTTGAAATGCCGCCGGTCAGCGGTAACGGCCATGGCGCTGGAGGACCTCGATCTTGTAGCCGTCGGGGTCCTGGACGAAAAAGAAGCGGGCCATCAGCGCCCCGTCCCGCATGAACTCCTTGATCGGATTCGGATGGTAGCCAAGAGCGGTGAAGCGCCGGTGCTCGCCGTCCAGGTCGTCCACGCACACCGCCAGATGCCCGTACCCGTCGCCGTGGGCGTAGGCGTCGGTGCGGCCATGGTTGATGGTCAGCTCGACTTCGAAATCATTTTCGGCGTTGCGGAGATAGACCAGCGTGAAGCCGTCGAAGGCATAGCGGTCGGCGCATTCCAGGCCGAAGGCCTTGGCGTAGAAGTCCCGCGACCGATCTTCGTCGAGGACCCGGATCATCATGTGTATGGCCTTGGCCATGGGGCTGGCTCCGTCCCGGTTGGAGGTTCCAGCCTGAATGCTAGGCGAACTGATTGTTTGTTGGGCAGTAAGTATCTACTACACG
>JAEZPL010000798.1 GCA_023413605.1 Pseudomonadota bacterium | reverse complement strand
TCCTGGTGCCGATCAGCGCCGTCGTGCGCGGACACCACGCTGGAGGCTGACCGCAGCGTCAGCCGCCGGCGTGGCGGGGCAGGGCGATGTCCACGGTGGTGCCGGCGCCCTCCGTGCTATCCAGGCGGATCGTGCCGCCGTGCATCTCCACCAGCCGCCGGGCGATGGCGAGGCCCAGGCCAGCGCCGTCGTGCCGGCGGGTGGCGGTAAGGTCGCCTTGCCAGAAAGGTTCGAAGACGCGGGCGATGTCCGCTTGCGGCATGCCGATTCCGGTGTCCGCGACCCGGATGCGAAGGCCGTCCGCCGCCTCGTCCATCGAGACGGTGACGGTGCCGCCCGGCCCCGTGAACTTGACGGCGTTTTCGATAACGTTGATGAAGGCCTGACGGATCTTCGTCGGATCGGCGAGCGCGCGCGCGGGCTGGTCGGGCAGGGCCAGCCGCAGCGTGACGCGTGCCCGTTGCGCCTGTCCGTCGACGACGCGGATCGCGGCGGCCAGCACGTCGCGGAGGTCTGCCGCCTGAAGACCCGGCGAGTCCTGACCAGCCTCGAATTTCGACAGGTCCAGCAGGCCGTCGATCAGCGACAGCAGGTGCCGCCCGCTCTTGTGGATGTCGGCGGCGTAGCGTTCGGCATCGGCCCGCGACACCGAATGCCTGCGGTCCGACAGCAGTTCCGAAAGCGCGATGATGGCGTTCAGCGGCGTGCGCAGCTCATGGCTGATCATGGCGAGAAAGGTGGACTTGCTCCGGCTCGCGGCCTCCGCCGCCACGCGGGCCTGTTCCACCTCGTCAAGCGCGTTCATGGCCTTGGACAGAGCCTGCCGCGCCACCCGCTCGGCCTTTCGCCGCCGCTGCACCTCGCGCGCCACGGCGATGCCGCCAAGGGCGCTTCCGGTGGCCAGGACCAGCGCCAGGCCGCCCGCGACCATCACCGACCGGCGCCAGTCGGCGAACAGCTCGTCCATGGAATAGGAGGCGGTAACGACCAGCGGCAGCCGGGCCAGCCGCTTGTAGCCGGCAAGCCGCCGGGTGCCGTCATAGATGCTGGTGACGGGGTAGGTTCCCTCTGCCGCCTTGGGCAGATAATCGACGAACAGGGGCGCCTGCGGGGCGTTGCGCCCGATCAGGCCTTCCGAGAAGGGATGGCGCATCAGCACGTTCCCGGAGGTGGTCAGCAACGTGGCCGTGCCGTTGTAGCCGAGGTCGAGCCCTTCGTAGAGCGTGCGGAAATATCCCGCATCGATGGTGGCGAGGACCACGCCCGCGAAGCCGCCGTCGGGGTGGGACAGGCGCCGGCTCATACCGAACACGGTCACGCCGCTGATGCGGCTCTTGAAGGTTTCAGTGATGAAGACGTCATCGACCAGCCCATCGCGATGCACCGAAAAGTAGGGGCGGTCGGACGCGTTCATCCGGCGCGGAGGGAAGCGGTCGGAATCGGCGACGATCTCACCCTGGGGATTAAGGACGATGATGTTCGCGACGATGGGCGACGCTACCGCCCGTTCCGCGAGGAGAAGGTGCAGCCGCTCGGGCCCTTCCGCTTCGTCCTGAAGCAGTTTGAACTGCGTCACAATCCCACGTAGCATCAGGTCGGCCGCCGCGAAGGAGCGTGCGGCGTGATGCTCCAGCGCGCGCGTGACGCTGAGCAGCGACGTCTCGGCGCGTTGCAACTGGTTGGCCCAGCTGTGCCACGCGTAGACGCCGAATGCCGTCGCGACGATGACCGCGAACGTGATGCCGCCTGCCGCGATTCCGGCCGGGCTCATCAACGTGGCCCGGATACGGTCCGGGCTGCGCAGGAGCTGGGCGATCGTCGAGGTCATCCAGGGGCGGTGCGTGATGGTAATCGGATGAGAGTGGCGTCGCGACACGCCATTCGCAAGGCCGGCCGCAGTGATTGGCCGCAGTGTTTGGCCACACGCGTTCGGACGCGGGCATTTCGCGATGAATGACGCGGCCTTGGTGGAACACCCCCTTTCCGCGTTGTGTTGGCATGACATCAGTTGAGAGGAAGGGCATGGATACCGCCACCTACCATATCATCCGTCATGCCGACGGCCGGGCTTTCTATGATGGCGAGCCGCTTACGCTGGCCGATGCGCAGATCATGGTCAACGAGGCCATAGCCCGGGGCGACCTGGAGGTCGGCTCCTTCCTGCGCATCGAGGATGATCTTTTGGTGATCGAGCGCGAAGCGGTGACATAGCGCGCTCCGACGCCAGCCGGGCGGTCAGGGCGTGTTCTGCACGGCGCTGGTGGCGACCGATGGGGGCAGCAGCGAAAAGGTCCCACGCCCGCATCGCAGCTTCCGCGCGACCGCGTGCAGGGTGCCGTGGTGCAGGCGGCACAGGATTCCGGCGGCATTCCGGTGGTAGAGGCGGACGAAATGGACCGGCGGGGCGCCGGCTCCGGCGACGACCTCCACCTTCACGAGCGATGTGCAGAAGGTGCAGGCCGTCAACGGGGCCGTGGAGTGGAAGGCGATCCCGGATTCCAGGCATCGGCGCGCGAAGGATTCCAGCAGGACCGACGCGCTGTCGGTTTCGGCCAGCCCGTGCAACGCACGGACCACATCCTGCATCCGCTCGAAGCCGGGCAGCAACAGGCAGGCGGCCGAACGTTTGTCGTGGATAACGTTGGTCGTGGATGACGAGCTTGATCATGATGCCTTGGCCATCGGCTGGGCCGTCAGGATGTCCGACGGAACCGGCGACGGAACCGGCTGCGCCGCCGCGGCGAAGCGGCCGTTCCAGATCCGCTGCCTGATGCGCATCTGCGCGCGGCAGTCCGCGGAACAATAGAGCGGCGCCGGGCCGTGCCGCGATGTGCGGGCAAAGGGGCGCGCGCAGCAGACACAGTGCAGCTGGGCGGCGTGGCGTATGGCCATGGTCTTGGACGGGCTCATTGACGGTTTCGTGACCGGTTTTGCGAAGTGGCCGCACTATACGGATGCTCTGTTACAGTTTTAGCCACGGCGACGGGCTAATCCGTTTGCACGGAATGCCTGAGGTTGTGAGAGTGGGGTGCAAGTCGGCAATTAATGGTGTGTTTTTTCTTATAAATGACAACTATTAGTCTTTTGTTCAGTGCGCCAAGGCGCGGCAAAAGGTGGCTGGTCAGCAGCGGACCTGCCAATGGTGTTGGAAACCATTATCCCGTATTATCGCTAAAAGCTTAGAACCCGCCTCGGCGCATCGGACGGGCGTACTCCTCAACGGATTTTGGCCATGCTCAAGACGCTGTTTGCCGCCGCCTCGCTGATAGGCGCCATGCTGACCGGCGCGACCCCCGCCCTGTCCCAGCAGACGATCGACGCCATGCCGTTTCGCATCGGCATCGCCCCCCACACCAGCGCACGCGTCATCATCGAGCAATACCAACCTGTCCGCCGTGCGGTCGAAAAAGCGCTGTCGCAACCCGTGGAGATCGTCACCGCGCCGGACTTCACGGCCTTCGCCCGCCGCGCGCTCGACCAGGAATACGACATCGCGGTGACGACCGGGCATCAGGCGCAGCTTCTGCGCAAGGACGCGGGCTATCGCCCGTTGCTGACCTATCTCGCGGACTTCAAATCGGTCGTGGTGGCGGCGTCCACGGCGTCCTATTCGGACGCGGCATCGCTGCGCGGCACCACGGTGCTGGGCCTGAACCCGTCCTCGCTGGTGACGCTCTGGGGCCAGCACTGGCTGAAGAACAACGGTGTCGAAGCCCAGGTCCGCTACGTCAGCGCCGCCGACAGCGTGGCCCAGCTGATCCTGGCCGGCGACGCGTCGGCGGGCTTCATGTCGCTCGCCAACCTGCAAAAGCTGGCGCCCGACGTGCAGGCGCGGCTGAAGACCATCGCGCAGAGCCAGGCGATGGCCGGCCGCGTCTATCTGATCAACCAGCGGCAGGCCGCCCACTGGCAGACCATCCACGATGGGCTGGCAGCCTTCGGAAAGACCGCGGAAGGCAAAGCCTATTTCGACGCGAACACGCTCGGCGGCTACCGCGACGTGAGCGACGAGGAACTGGCCGCCATGGAGCCCCTGGCGGATGAAGTGCGTCAGGTTCTGAAGGCTCCGAAATGATCAAGCAGCGCTTCGCGCCTTGGCGCACGTTGCGGGGGCGTCTCCTGGTCGCCGCGGTGTGCGTCGAAGCCCTGATGCTGACCCTCCTGGTCGCCAACAGCGTCCGCCTCCTCTACGGAAGCCTTGCCGAACAGGCCCAGCTGCACGCCAGCCAAGTGTCCCCGGTGCTGAACGCGGCGCTGGTCGCTCCGCTGGCGCAGCGCGACTATGCCACCTTGCAGGCCGTTCTGGACGAAAGCCGGACGGCGGACGGCATCGAGTATCTCGCCGTGCAGGACAGCATGGGCAAGCTGGCCGCGATCAGCGGCTGGCCCAGGGACCGCGCGCTGCCCGTTCCCGACGAGCGCCTGACCCTGGACGACAAGGGAACCGGCGCCCGGTTCGACGTTCGCGCGCCGATCACGCTGGCCGGGCAGAGGCTGGGCTCGGTCCAGTTCGGCTTTGGGCTGGGGCACATCGTCGACGCGCGGAAGCTGCTGGTCACCCAGGGCGTGGCCATCGCGCTGGTGGAGGTCCTGCTGTCCACCGGCCTGCTGACGCTGATCGGCTTCTTCCTGACGCGGCACCTGACGGCGCTGACCCGGTGCAGCGAGGAGGTGGCGAGCGGCAATTACGCACCGAAGGCGCTGATCGAGGGCGAGGACGACATCGGCCACCTCGGGGCCGCCTTTAACGCCATGTCTCGCGCCATCAAGGACCGGGTGGACCAGCTGACGCTGGCGCTGGACGAACAGGAGAAGCTGGCGCGCGACGTGGAGCAGGAACGTGCCCGCCTGTCGGTGCTGCTCGCCTCGATGGACGTCGGCATCCTGTTCGTGGGCTCGGATGGCCGCATCGCCTTCACCAACCCGGCCTTCTGCCGCCTGTTCGGCATCCCGGGCACACCGGTCGGGGCCGGCCTGGGCGAGGTGATGGCAGCGGCCTCCAACGCCGGGCCGGAGGCGGTTCCCGGGGCTCTCACCTCCATCGAGGAGGACGAGGTGCGCGAGATGGCGCTGCCGGACGGGCGCATCGTCACCTGGCACAACGTGCCGGTGCGCAGCACCGGTGGCGCCCAGACCGGCAAGCTGTGGATCTGCATCGACGTCACCGAACCGCGGCTGACGTCACAGCAGCTTTTCCAGGCCATGGAGGCGGCGGAAGCCGCGAGCCGCGCGAAGACAGAGTTCCTGGCAACCATCAGCCACGAACTGCGCACGCCGATGAACGGCGTTCTGGGCAATCTCGCCCTGCTGGTCGGCAGCAACCTGTCGAACGAGGAACTGCGGCTTGCCATGGTGGCGCGGCAGTCGGCGGAAAGCCTGCTGCGGCTGCTCGACGACATTCTCGACCTGTCGAAGCTGGAAGCCCGGCGCTTCGAACTGGAGGAGGCGGATTGCGCCCTGACGGAGATCGTCGACACGGTGCTGGAGGTCATGCGCCCCCGTGCCTTCGAAAAGGGCCTGAACCTGACCTCCCACATGCTGCCGACCGTGCCGGACGTGGTGGTGACCGACCCGGCGCGGCTGCGGCAGATCCTGTTCAATCTGGTCGGCAACGCCGTCAAGTTCACGCATTCCGGCCATGTCGCGGTGCGTGCCCGCCGCGGTGCCGACCTGGGCGATGGCCGATTCCTGCTGGAGTTCGAGGTGGAGGACACCGGCATCGGCATCGCGCCCGACGCGGTGGCGACTCTGTTCGAGCGCTTCACCCAGGCCGACAGCTCCATCACCCGCCGCTACGGCGGTACCGGGCTGGGGCTGGCCATCTGCAAGGAGCTGTGCAAGGCGCTGGGCGGTGCGATCGAGGTGGACACCGCGCCGGGGCGGGGCAGCGTCTTCCGCTTCTCCGTGTCGAGCCGGATCGGTGATCCGACGGCGCTGCAACGGCCCGGCGCCCAGTTCCACGCGGATGCGGCCGAATTG
>JAEZPL010000786.1 GCA_023413605.1 Pseudomonadota bacterium | reverse complement strand
GAAGTAGGCGGTCAGGCCGACGCCGATCAGCACGACCACCCATTTCAGGACTGACCGGCTGACCCGCTTCGCCCCGTGCGCGCCGGCATAGCCGCCGGCGATGGCGGCCACGGCCATCACGACCGTTTCCGTCCAGGACACCGCCCCGGACAGGCAGAAGGCCACCACCGCCGCCCCGTTCATCAGCGCGGCCAGCAGGATGCGTAGCCCGTTCATGGCATGGATGTCGCGCATGCCGAACAGGGTCAGCGCGGCCAGCATCAGGAAGCCGATCCCGCCGCCGAAATAGCCGCCGTAAATGGCGATGATGAACTGCACGAACAGCACGCCGGGGCCGCTCAGCTTCAGGCGGCTGGCGAGGCTGGGCATGAAATTGCCGACCGCGAAGACCGTTGTCGCGAACAGCAGCAGCCACGGAACCAACCCGGCGAAGGCGTGGTCCGGCGTGGTCAGCAGGAGGATTCCGCCGATGATGCCGCCGATCACGCTGACCACGACGAAGCCGGTGACGTTGACCTCCGTCACGCCCTTGATTTCGCCGCGGTAGGCCCAGGCGCTGGCCATCTGGCCGGGGAAAAGCGCCACGGTGCTCGACACGTTGGCGCTGACCGGCGGCACACCGGCGAACAGCAGCGCCGGAAAGGTGATGAAGGCGCCGCCACCGGCGATAGCGTTCAGGATGCCGGACGAAAAGGCCGCAAGCATCAGCAGGGACAGGGCAAGCATGACCCCCTCAAGGCTGTTCCGAAGCACTCTCCCGCGCAACGCGCAGGGTGCGATCCGACAAACATGCTATCTCGTGTGTATTTGGCATACCAAGCGCCAGCGGGGGTCCGCCAGAGCATGGCTGACCGCACGCTGACGCTTACCGAACAAAAAACGCGGAATCACTGATTGTTGCCCATAATAGCGATTGACGCTTCTTGGCATCTGGTATACCAAATATCTGACGCCGAACATCGCGCCGCAGAGGCACCAGGACGCCGGACCGGCCGACAGATTCCCGGTCACCGCGCGAGGGGCGCACAGGGAACCCCGTATCAGCAAACCCCGTCTTGGGTGGAGGCACGCCATGAAAGTTGCAGACATTCTTCGCACCAAGGAGTCCCGTGTCGTCACCGTGCGGTCGGGCGAAAACATCGAGGAAGCCATCCGCCTGATGAAGGCGGAGAACATCAGCGCCCTGGTCGTGAAGGACGTCTGCCGGACCGAGGGCAACGCCGTCGCCGGCATGCTGTCGGAACGCGACATTGTCTACGCGCTGCTGGAACGGGGCGCCTCGGTGCTGAAGACACCGGTCTACATGCTGATGTCGCGCACCATCCAGACCTGCGCGCCGGATGACACCATCCAGCATGCACTGGAGTTGATGACCACCCACCACATCCGCCATTTGCCGGTTCTGGACGGCGCGACGCTGGTCGGCGTGATCAGCGCCCGCGACCTGACCAAGCTGCAACTTCAGGAAATGACCGGGCACGCCCGGCGCGCCCCACCGGAAGCGCCGGTTTACGCCCACTGATCGCGGCAAACCGTCGCCTGAAACGGAAAAGCCCTTCTTCCCGGCCTGGGGAGAAGGGCTTTTCCGTTGTTGGCAATCCGTCCTCTCGGGTCAGTCGCCCAGACTCAGACCCAGTTCCCGTGCCCAGCCGAGCAACAGCGCCACGGCCGGCGGCGGCTCCGGACGGACCATCGGAATGGCGCCCAGCAGCACCTCTCCCGTCGTCCCGTACACGGTGATCGTATCCCCGGCGCGGATGCGGAATTCCCCGGCGCTCATCATGCCTTCGGCGGGATCGACGCGCAGGGCCCGCGCGCCGGTCACGCAGGGGCGCCCCATGGCGCGGGCGACCGTGGCTGCGTGGCTGGTGGTGCCCCCGCGCGACGTGACGATTCCGCAGGCCGCCTGCATGCCCAGCACATCCTGCGGAGAAGTTTCCGGCCGGCACAGGATGACCGGCCTGCCTTCGGCCGCAATCCGCATCGCCTCGTCGGAGGTGAAGGCCACAACCCCTGTCGCCGCGCCGGCGGACGCCGGCAGGCCAATGGCGATGACCGTGCGCGGTGCGTCCGGGTCGGGGACCGGGCGCAGCCGGTCTTCCAGCGCCGACAGATCGGCGCGGCGCACCGCCTCCGCCTTCGTGATCAAACCGGACTGCGCCATGTCCACGGCGATCCGCACTCCGGCCTCCGCCGACCGCTTTCCGGCCCGCGCCTGAAGAATGTACAGCGCCCCCCGCTGGACGGTGAATTCGATCTCCTGCATGTCGCCGAAGTGGCGCTCCAGCCGGCCGGCGATGTCACGCAGCGCCGTCAAAGCATCCGGCGCGACGGCCTCCATCGACTGCGGACCGCCGGCCAGCGGACCCGGCGTGCGCAGGCCGGAGACGATCTCCTCCCCCTGCGCATCGGCCAGGAACTCCCCGCACAGGCCCGGCTCACCCGAGGACGGGCAGCGGCTGTGCGCCACACCGGTGCCGGAGCCGGAGCCGAGGTTGCCGAACACCATGCACTGCACGGTCGCCGCGGTGCCCCAGTCATCCGGAATGCCGTGCAGGGCGCGGAAGGCGACGGCGCGGGCGTTTCCCCAGGAGCGGAAGATGGCGCCGATGGCCGCGTGCAGCTGCGCGCTTGCATTCTGCGGGAACGGCTCCCCAGCCTCCTGAACGATAAGGCTCTGGTAGGACTTGACCACCGCGCGCCAGTCGTCGGCGGTCAGGTCGCCGTCACGGCTCAGGCCCCGCCGGTTCCGGTGCGCGTCGAGGATCGCTTCGAACCGGTGGGCGTCGACGCCCATCACCAGCTCACCGTAGGACTGAATCAGGCGGCGGTAGCAGTCGTAGGCGAAACGCGCGTCGCCGGTGAGGGCCGCCAGCCCTTCCACCGTCGTGTCGGTCAGACCCAGATTCAGGATCGTGTCCATCATGCCCGGCATCGACGCGCGGGCGCCGGAGCGAACCGACACCAGCAGCGGCTTGTCCGCCGCCCCGAAGCCGGCATCGGCCGAAGCCTCCAGCCGCCGCAGGGCCGCGTCGATCTGGCCGGTCAGCCGCGCCGGAAACGCGCCCTTGTTGGCGCGGTGGTACCGGCTGGCCTCCGCCACGATGGTGAAACCCGGCGGCACGGGGATGCCCAACTGCGCCATCTCGGCAAGGCCGGCGCCCTTCCCGCCCAACTCCGCCACCATATCGCCGCGCCCATCCGCGAAACCCGGTTCGAAGGCGTATACCCAACGCTGTCCATCCACGCCGGCAGCCGGTGCGTGGGTCAGATCCGCCATTGGATCGATGATGGACTCGTAGAGCATGGACCTATCCTCGCGGGAGCAGGGCTTCATCGCGCTGCGCGGACATTATTTGCAAGATACACCCGCCGCATGTGACATCTTGTTTCCCTATAATGCCATTCCACGCACTGAGTGCAATGCACAAATAGTCGCACGCAGGAAAGAACACCGCAGAGGCGCCTATGGTTGCGCATGAAATTCCACGATGCGGAAAGTGGGTGTGGCTACCCCAGTCGGATTTGATCCACGGCCACGTCCGTGACGGCGTATCCGACGCCTTCCGGAATCCGCAGGACCGGGCCGGCCGGCGTCTCCATCGGTTGTGGCAGAATGGGCGTCAACGGCTGGTACCGGGCGGCTTCCTCCTGCGCGTGGCGAACGGAGCGGCAGGCGGCCAGCCGCATCAGGTTCATCCGCGTCGCGAAGACCAGCGACAGTTCCCCGTCCTCCGCCACAGCCAGGATTGCGCGCGGCGTGCCCCACAGCCCCGACACGGCCTCCCCGCCGTCGACGACAGGAATTTGCCTAGCCGGGGCCCGCGCCAGGAAGAACATCGTGTCGAAGCGGCGCCACACGGTTTCCGGCGTGATCCAGCGGGCGAAGGGCACCAGCGCATCCACCGCCGGCTCCACGCCCGCGGCCTTCAGCCGGTCCAGGAACGGGTTCGCCGATGGCCCCCGCAGAGCGTCCAGACGCGCATCGTCCACTTCTGGACGCGCCAGCAGGATGCCGCATTCCTCGAAGGCTTCGCGGATGGCGGCAAGGCGATGCGGAAGGTCGGGACTCAGAGCGCAGGACAGGGCGCGCAAGTCCGGGGCTTGGTCCTCCGGGTCCAGGCGCCCGCCGGGGAACACCATCGCACCCGCGGCGAAGCGCAGGTCCCGGTGCCGCTGGATCATGAAGACCTCCATCCCGTCCGCGCCGTCGCGCAGCAGAATGAGACTGGCAGCGGGATGTGGTTCCACCGGTGCGGTCATACGGCCTTCCAGACTGGTTCCATCCATCGATTTCCGCACGCCACAACCGCGCGGTCAAACCGGCTTGGGTGAATTCCCGCCATGCGGAAAACGGGACGGTGCGGTTTGACCGCGCCGGTCGGCCGACCGCAGCATCGCTCCATCACCGCCGTCCCAGTTTCGCCTTCTCAGGAGGCCTGCGCCATGCCGCGCAATCGCAGCACCAAAATCGTCGCCACCCTTGGCCCGGCCAGTTCGACCTACAGCCAGATCTTCGCGCTCGCCGAGGCCGGCGTGGACGTCTTCCGACTGAACGCCAGCCACGGAACCCAGTTCGACCACGCCGAGCGCTACCGCCAGATCCGCGCGGTGGAGGAAACGCTCGGCCGCCCCATCGGCGTGCTTCTCGACCTGCAAGGCCCGAAGCTGCGCGTCGGCACCTTCAAGGACGTCGCGGTAACGCTTGCGGCCGGCGACCGCTTCCGGCTGGACCTGAACCCCATGCCCGGCGACCGCACACGGGTCTGCGTGCCGCACCCGGAAATCTTCGCCAGCGTCGAGCCGGGGCATGAGCTTCTGCTGAACGACGGCCGCATGCGCCTGCGCGTGCTGAGCTGCGGCCCCGACCATGCGGAGACGGAGGTGCTGGTCGGCGGCCCCCTGTCCGACCGCAAGGGCATGAACGTGCCGGGCACGGCGCTGGCCCTCAGCGCCCTGTCGGACAAGGACCGCAGCGACCTGCAATTCGGCCTGACTCTGGGCGTCGACTGGATCGGCCTCAGCTTCGTGCAGCGGCCGGAGGACATTCTTGAGGCGCGTGCGCTGATCGGCGACCGCGCCCACATCATGACCAAGGTCGAAAAGCCGGCCGCCCTGCCGCGCCTGAAGGAGATCATCGACCTGTCCGACGCCGTCATGGTCGCCCGCGGCGACCTCGGCGTGGAACTGCCGCCGGAAGACGTGCCCGGCCTGCAAAAGCGCATGATCCGCATGAGCCGCGCCGCCGGCAAGCCGGTGATCGTCGCCACGCAGATGCTGGAATCCATGATCACCGAGCCCACGCCCACCCGCGCCGAGGCGTCGGATGTCGCCACCGCCGTCTATGACGGGGCGGACGCGGTGATGCTGTCGGCGGAAACCGCCGCGGGCGACTATCCGGTGGACGCGGTGACCATGATGGACCGCATCATCAACCGGGTGGAGCGCGACGAGCACTATCGCCTGATCATCGACGCTTCGCGCTCGGCCCCCGAGAACACCACCCGCGACGCCATCTCGGCGGCCGCCCGCCAGGTGGCGCAGACGCTCGATTGCGCGGCGGTGGTCACCTTCACCTCGTCGGGCTCGACCACCCAGCGCGCGGCGCGCGAGCGGCCCGAACAGCCGATCATCAACCTGACCTCCGACATGGAGGTGGCGCGCCAGCTGGCGCTGGTGTGGGGCGTCCATTCGGTGCAGACGGCGGAAGTGCGTAGCTTCTCCGAAATGGTGCAGAAGGCCTGCCGCGCCGCCCAGCGCGAGGGATTCGCCAAGGTGGGCGACCGCATCGTCATCACCGCCGGCGTACCGTTCGGCTGCTCCGGCACCACCAACAT
>JAEZPL010000658.1 GCA_023413605.1 Pseudomonadota bacterium | reverse complement strand
CCGCGGAATGGCGCTGGATGCTGGGGCGTGAGGACTCCCCCTGGTACCCGACCGCCCGCCTGTTCCGGCAGCGCCGCTACGGCGACTGGGCCGAGGTGGCGGACCGCGTCGCGACGGAATTGCGCGCGCTGGCGTCGAGCCGCGCCGCCGCCCGGTCCGCCCCACAGGAGCCATCGTAGGGAATCCCAGGCGAGAGCGCGGCCCGACGTCGGGGAACCGTCGTCTTACGCCGACGGGCTGAGCAGGGCGTCCAGCGGCACGAAGCGGTCGGCCATTTTCCGCGCCTCTTCCTTGTGGACCTTGAAGGTTTTTTCGGCGATGGCGTTGGACAGCACGAAGTCGTGATAGGCGCGGTCCAGGTGGGCGGCGTAGCGGGCGGCCATGCCCTCGTCGTCCAGCGAGTCCAGCCCGGTGTCGGCGGCCAGATAGTCGTGGAAGCGTTGCAGGATGTGCAGGCGGTTCACGTTGATCACGCGTTGCTCATAGCGGACGCCGAGAAAGCGCAGGAAGTCCTCCGCGGTCTCCAGATCCTCCAGATCGTCCTTGAAGCTCATGGCGGGCCTTTCTCTCGTGTGGCTCTATCGGCGGGCGGCGTCGCGGAAGGCAAGCAGTTCGTCCGGCGTCGGCGCCCGCTTGGCGCGGGTGGCCAGCGCGCGGACCAGCGGCAGGACGGCCTGCGCCGTCGCGTCGTCGCAGGGCAGGCCAAGCTGGCCGTAGGCCATCTTCACCGCGGCGCTGCCGGAATGCTTGCCCAGCACGATGCGGTGCTCCCGCCCGACCTCGGCCGGGTCGAAATTCTGGTAGGTGGCGCGGTCGCGCAGAAGGCCGTCCACATGGATGCCGGCCTCGTGCGTGAAGACCGCGTCGCCGACGATGGACTTGTTGACCGCCACCGGCCGGTTGGACGCGCGCTCCACAAGGTCGGAGATCGGGCCGAGCATGCGCGTGTCCACGCCGGTGCCGATGCCGTACAGCACCTTCAGCGACACCACCACCTCCTCCAACGGGGCGTTGCCCGCGCGCTCGCCCAGCCCGTTGACGGTGGTGTTGACGTGCGTCGCCCCGCCCAGCACGGCGGCCAGCGAGTTGGCGTTGGCGAGGCCCAGGTCGTCGTGGGCGTGGATTTCGATCTCCAGGTCGGTCGATCGGCGCAGCCGTTCGATGCAGGCGCGCGTCTGGAACGGGTCGAGCACGCCCAGCGTGTCGGCGAAGCGGAAGCGGCGGGCGCCGGCCTGCTGCGCCACCGTCGCCGCGGCGATGAGGAAATCCATGTCGGCGCGGGAGCTGTCCTCCCCGCCCAGGCTGACCTCCAGCCCGGCGTCGCGGGCCTGTTTCACCCTGCGTTCGATCTCCGCCAGCGCCCAGGCCCGGCTGCGCTTCAGCTTCTTCGTGATGTGGATGTCGGACACGGGCATCGACAGGTTGACGAAGCCGACGTTGCAGTCCAGCGCCGCCCTCAGGTCGGCGTCGTGCATGCGGCACCAGACCATCAGCCGGGCCTTCAGCCCCAGCGAGGCGACGGCGCGGATGCCCTCGCGCTCCTCCTCGCCCATGGCGGGGATGCCGATTTCCAGCTCCGGCACGCCGGCCTGGTCGAGCGCACGGGCGATGGCGATCTTCTCGTCGAGCGTGAAGGCCACGCCCGCCGTCTGCTCGCCGTCGCGCAGCGTCGTGTCGTTGATGATGGCGGAACCGGGCAACGGCATTGTGGTGGTTCCTTGATGCGAGAGGGGCGCCGGGGCTAGAGCTTGTGTCGCAGACCGGGCCGGGGAGCCTCGTTCCGGCGGGTGTCGTCGGGCGGGTTGCCGGGGCGGGGGCCCGGCCCGGTCTGCGATTCCGGTGTTACGAATAGACGGGCGCGAACTCCTTCGGGGCGCCGGCCTGCGACCAGTAGGGCGACAGGGCGCGCAGCTTGGCGATGATGCCGGGGACGACGGCGATCACGCGGTCGATCTCCTCCTCCGTCGTCTCGCGCGACAGGGAGAAGCGCGTGGCGCCGTGGGCGGCGGTGTAGGGAACGCCCATGGCCCGCATCACGTGGCTGGGCTCCAGCGACCCCGACGTGCAGGCGGAGCCCGAGGACGCCGCGATGCCCGCCTCGTTCAGCAGCAGCAGGATGGCCTCGCCCTCGATGTATTCGAAGGCGACGTTGCAGGTGTTGGGCAGCCGGTTCGCCGGGTTGCCGGTGACGAAGCAGTTCGGCACGGCGGCCAGGATCGCCGTCTCCAGCTTGTCGCGCAGGGCCTTCACCCGCGTGTTCTCGTCGGCCATGTGCAGCAACGCCAGCTGCGCCGCCGCCCCCAGCCCGACGATGCCCGGCGCGTTCTCCGTGCCGGCGCGGCGGGAGCGTTCCTGGTGGCCGCCGCGCAGCATCGGACGGAAGCGCAGGCCGCGCTTCACGTAGAGCGCGCCGATGCCCTTGGGCGCGTGCAGCTTGTGGCCGGACAGGGACAGCATGTCCACCGCGCTGTCGGCGAGCGTCATCGGGATCTTGCCGACCGCCTGCACCGCGTCGGTGTGGAACACGGCACCCGCGGCCTTGGCGAGCGTCGCCAGCTCCTCGATGGGGAAGATCGTCCCGGTCTCGTTGTTCGCCCACATGATGGAGACGATGGCGACGTCCGGACCCAGCGCCGCCCGGTAGGCGTCCATGTCCAGGTTGCCCCGGCCGTCAACCGGGATGCGGTGGACGGTGTAGCCGCGCTTCTTCTCCAGATGCTCGCACAGCGCCAGAACGGCGGGGTGCTCGACCACGCTGGTGACGATGCTGCGCTTCTTCGGATAGGCCTCCAGCGCCGACAGGATGGCGGTGTTGTCGCTTTCCGTGCCGCCGGAGGTGAAGACGATCTCGCTGTCGTGCGCGGCACCCAGCAGCGCCTGCACCTGCTTGCGCGCCCATTCGATCTTGCCGCCGACCGCGGCGCCGAAGCCGTGCATGGAGGACGGGTTGCCGAACTGCTCCGTGAACAGGGGCAGCATCTCCGCCAGCACGTCCGGATCGACGCGGGTGGTGGCGTTGTTGTCCAGGTAGATGCCTTGGGTCATGCGTCATGCCCCCCTTCAGTTCGCTGTGGCCGGCAGGAGGGAGGCGGGCTTGACCCGGACGAACTCGCCCAGTGCCTCGACCAGCTTGGCCTGCACGCCCATCATGGTGCCGGCCGACTGCGAACAGCCGGAGCAGGCGCCGCTGAGGCGCACGTAGATGTCCTTCCCGTCGATGTCCACCAGTTCCACGTCGCCGCCGTCGCGCTGGATCTGCGGGCGCAATTCCTCGATGGCGACCATGATCGCCTTCATGCGCTGCACGTTGGTCAGCCTGGGGGGCGTCGGTTTTGGCGGAGCCGGGGGCGCTTCGGTCTTCGGCGGCAGGGGCTTGATCGCGTCCAGCCCGACGGTACCCGGCGCGTGCGGTTTCGGCGGGGCCAGCGCGCCGGTCTTGGCGAGCACGGCCTCCAGGACCTCCTCGATCTTCTCGTGGCAGGTCTGGCAGGAGCCGCCGGCCTTGGTGTAGTGGGTGACCTCCTCCAGCGTGGTCAGGTTGTTGACGGTCACCGCGCGCTCGATCATCGCCGCGTCGATGCCGAAGCACTTGCAGACCAGCTCGCCTTCCTCGTGGTCGTCCACCCAGGCTTCGCCCTTGAAGTTGGCGATGGCGGCGCGCAGCGCCTCGGCGCCCATGACGGAGCAGTGCATCTTCTCCGGCGGCAGGCCTCCGAGATAGTCGGCGA
>JAEZPL010000570.1 GCA_023413605.1 Pseudomonadota bacterium | reverse complement strand
CCTCTAAACCAGAACTCCCTCGAGAGCCGTGACAGACCATCACGTCGATAGGCCGGGTGTGGACGGGCGGCAACGCCTGAAGCTGACCGGTACTAATCACTCGAAAGGCTTGATCTTTCGCGCTTGCCCGGATCGCAAGGTCCGATGGCGCGCAGAGCCGAACGTCGCGTGCAGCGGTAAGCCGCTCATGCGCCGGAACATGCATCCTCACAATCTCGACTTTATGCACGATCGCGCGAAAAGGGCGTCCGGATGAACCGGGCGCCCTTTTCGTTTTCGTATCTCCCGTCAGGATTTCCTTACGAGCCGAGTTCCTTGAACCCCATGTCGCTGTCGGCGGCGGTGACGAACCAGTTGCGCGGGTCGCCGATCAGCGGCGCCAACTCCATCCGGTCGGCGGCCGTGCGGGCCATCATGCGGGTCGGCTGACGCAGCCCGTTCTTCAGGCACAGGAAGCCCATCATCGACAGGGGCCGCGCCGCCAGCGGATTCAGGGTGCGGCAGAGCAGAGCCGCCATCCGCTCGCGCCGGGCACGCTCGACCATCAGGGCGAAGGCCGGCATCAGCCAGCCCGGACGGGCGAGATAATCGCAGACCACGCCGACGCTCTCACCGCGCCAGCAATCCACGCGCATCACGAAGTAGCCCATCACCGTGTCGCGCCGCATCACGTAGAAGCGGCGATGCCGCTGCGCGTTGGGAACGCTGTCGAAACGCCAGTTCAGAAAGGCCTGGTCGCGCCGAGCGATGCAGGTGTGCTGGGGGGCTGCCACCTCCCATAACGCGTTGACGCGGTTGTCGAAGCGGTCGATCTCCACCAATTTCCCGCCGAAGATCCGGGCGGCTGCGTTGCAGGCCATCGCCGCGCCGGTCATGGCGGGCTTGCCCAGCCGCGCCACCATCCGGGCGAGCCCACCGTCATAAGGGCTGACGCGCAAGCAACGCGGCGGGTCGAGCACCCGCAGGTAGGTGGGCACGTTGCCGAGATCCAGCCAACCCGCGCGCTTGTAGGACTTGAAGGCCGCGTCGGTCATGGACAGCGAGACGGTCACCTCGCTGGCCGCGGCATGGGACTCCGAAAGGCCGGGTCCGACGCCCCGCAGGCGCCATTCCGGGGCGACCATCAGGTCGATCGCCCAGGAAGCCCGGC
The DNA here is from genome assembly GCA_023413605.1 of Pseudomonadota bacterium. Classification (GTDB taxonomy): domain Bacteria; phylum Pseudomonadota; class Alphaproteobacteria; order Azospirillales; family Azospirillaceae; genus Azospirillum. The sequence continues at coordinate 5,299 of JAEZPL010000570.1, read as the reverse complement.
GCACGCGGTCGCCGACCTTCAGCGCGAAGGGAATGCCGGCCTGCTGGCCGACGATTCCCCCGTTGCGCTTGCAGATCCAGAGCTGCATTCCCTCCGGATCGCGTTCCGGCGGTTCTTCGAACAGCCAGCGGAAGTGTGCCTCGTCGAGCTGAAGGGAGTCCGTGCCGAAGGTGTCACGCTGGAACGCTTCCAGCGCGGCGCGATCGCCCGGCTCAAACCGACCGACACCCCGCTGGGTCCAGGCCATTACGGTCATGCGTCGCTCCCATCCACCTCGGCCAGTTTGCCAAGGGCTGGCTGCACGAGCGCGGCGTTGCGCAGGATCCGCCCCGACGTGCGCCGCTTCAGCACGATGTCCTTGTAGACGCGCCGGACCTGCTCCGCCGACAGGTTGAGCGCTTCCGCCGCATCCTCCGCCGACACGCCGCGGCCATAGGCGCAGAGCGCCAGATCCAGCTTGTCGTAGGGGATGGCGTAGTAGAACTCTTCCTGCGACTGCGGCAGGGTGTAGGTGTCGGTGCTGGGCGACTGGTTCTGGATGTCCTCCGGCAGGCCGAGCCAGGCGGCCATCTGGTAGACCTGGGACTTGAAGAGGTGGGCGATCGGCTTCAGGTCGGCCAGACCGTCGCCGCCACGCACGAAGAAGCCCAACTCGTATTCCAGCCGGTTCGGCGTGCCGAGCACGGCGTAGTTCAGCCGGTCGGCGTGGGTGTATTCCATCGTCTTGCGGACGCGCTGCTTCAGGTTGGTGGCGGCCACCACCGACAGATAGACGTCCACCGGCATGCGGCTGGTCTGGCGGTCGCCTTCCGGCGATTCCACGGTCATGGTGAAGTAGTTGACGCGGTCGGCGTCGAGCAGCCCGGCGGCCAGCCCGATCTTCTGCTTCCAGCCCGGCCCGTATTCGGGGAAGAGACGCCGGATGGCGCTGTCGCGCCGGTCGTAGCAGCCGAGCGCCGTCAGCGGAGCGGTGATGTTCTCCATGATCGGCTCGATGCCCAGGCTTTCGCACAGCAGCCGGCCGCGTCGGGTGCTGTCGGCCGAGGATTCCTTCTCCGGCATGAGGATCGCGAGCACGCGGTCCGGACCCAGCGCCCGCACGGCGAGCGCCGCGCACACCGAGCTGTCGATGCCGCCGGAGACGCCGAGGACGACGCCCTGGCGCTTCAGGTCATGGGCGACGGTACGCTGGATGAACTGTTCGATCTCGCGCGCCGCGGACGCGCAGTCGAGCGACAGGGCGTTGGCGTCGAACGGATGAAGGGCGTTCAGCATGATGTCGGTTTCCAGGTTCGCGGTTGATGCATCGACTGTGGGGGAGACTGTGAAAAGAGAGCCCGGAGAGCCCCGTCAGGGACGCCCGGCGCTGGTATGGTCTTCGAGTATGTGAATGGGCGTATCGTCGAGCCGGCGGCGCAACGCGTCGGCACGGCCGGGCAGGTCGTCGAGCGTGTGGCGGGCGAGCATTTGCAGGGTCAGCACGCCGACCAGGGCCATTTCCTCCCGCTCGCCGGCCATGCGGCCGTCCTGGCGGTGGGCCTTGTTGGCCAGCGCGGCCACGCCCGCGGCGTCCACCAACCCATATCGGTTCAACGCGTCTTCCGACAGCAGGTCGCGGACATAGGCCGGGGCCTGCCCGCCGAACAGGGCGGTGGTCATGGGGGCGCGGTAGGGGCGCTTCGGCCGGTGGAAAATCTCCGCGGGCAGCAGGCGGGAGGCGAGACGGCGCAGGGCCAGCTTGTCGCGCAGGCCCAGCATCTTCACCCGGTCCGGCAGGGCGGAACAGAGATCATCCACCACAGGATCCAGGAAGGGATAGCGCACCTCGATGCTGTGGGCCATGGCGACGCGGTCGCCCTGGCTGGTCAGCAGGTAGGGTGTCATGAAGGCGGCCATCTCCACCCATTGGGTGCGGGCCAGCGGGCTCCAGCGCGACCACCCCGCGGGCAGATGGGCGGCGATGGCGGTGTCGAAGGCCTCCGCGTTGGCGGCGGAGCGCACGTCGGGGGCGAGCAGACGCTGCGTCCAGGCGGTGTTCTGCCAGCGGATGCGGTGGGCGTAGAAGGGATCGCCGGTTTCCATCATCCCCCGCTTCCAGAAGGCCTGCCACAGCGGGCTGTCCTTCTGGCCGTTGGTCGCGGCGTAGGGATGGATGCGGCTGAGCAGCTTCGGCCGGGCGGTCGAAGCCGGCTGGCGAGCCCAGAAGCGGCGGACCTTGTCCTCCTTGAAGATGTCGTAGCCGGCCAGCCACTCGTCGGCTCCCTCGCCGGACAGTACGACGCGGATGCCGCTGTCGCGGACAAGGCGGGAGAGCAGGAACAGCGGCGCCGGCGCGGTGCGGACCAGCGGCGCCTCGCCGTGCCAGACCACGTCGGGCAGGGAGTCCTGGATGTCCTGGGTGCCGCAGAGGATGTCGTGATGCTCGGTTCCCACATGCGACGCGACGAGGCGCTGCTGTGGGGTTTCGTCGAAGGCCTGGTCGGCGAAGCGCACGCCGAAGCTGTGCATTTCCGTCGTGTCGAGCTTGCGGGCCAAGGCGGCAATGACGGAGCTGTCGAGGCCGCCGCTGATGTAGACGCCGACCGGCACGTCCGCGCGCAGGCGCAGGCGGATGGCGTCCAGCAGCTTTTCCTCCAGCCGGTCGGCCGCCTCGTCCAGCGAGATGTTGGACAGCGCCGGGTCGCCGGCCATGTCCGGTTCCCAATAGCGGGCCTCGTGCAGGCGCAGGTCGGCGTCGATGCGGATGGCGGTGGCCGGCGGCACGCTGTGCACCCCGGCGAAGACGCTGCCCTGGGGGGCGACGCTCCAGTGGGTGAAGACCTGCGCCAGACGGGAGGCGTCGAAGCGCGCCTCCACCCGGCCGCCGCCGAACAGAGCCTTGGCTTCCGACGCGAAGACCAGATGGTCGCCGCTGCGGGCGTAGAAAAGAGGAAGGATGCCCAGCCGATCGCGGACCAGCCACAGTTCCCGCTTCACCGCGTCCCACAGGCAGATGGCGAACTGGCCGTTCAGCTTCGCCCAGGCGGCGGGGCCGTATTCCTCGAAGGCGTGGACGACGACCTCGGTGTCGGTGCGGGTGTAGAAGCGGTGGCCGCGCGCTTCAAGCTCGCGCCGCAACTCGATGTGGTTGAAGATCTCGCCGTTGAAGGAGATCCAGAGCGTCCGCTCCTCGTTGTGGATCGGCTGGAAGCCGCCGGCCAGCCCGACGATGCTGAGGCGCGCATGCGCCAGCCCGATCCGGTCGTCGCGGTAGAAGCCATAACCATCGGGCCCGCGGTGCCCGAGCATGGCGATCATGCGTTTCAACTCGTCGAGTTCGGGCGGCTCGGCGCGCGGCCCGGCGAGAACACCGGCGACACCACACATGCGGATGCTCTCCTGAAAGAATGGCCTAAAGGAAGGGGCCTGAAGGAAAGGTCTGGGCAGGCATTGGGAAGAAAAGGTCAGGCGGTCTCCGCCAGCATGGCGCGCTTGATCTTTCCGGATTCCGTCTTCGGCAGCTCGTCGCGGATTTCGACGAACTTCGGCACGAGATGGCTTTCCAGCCGCCCCCGGCAGTGCTGCCGGATCAGCGCCTCCGACAGGGCGGAGCCCGGCCGCGGCACCACATAGGCCTTCACCGCCATGCCGTCCGCCGGATCGGGCACGCCGACCACCGCGGCCTCGGCGACGGCGTCCAACTCGTAGAGGGCGTTTTCGACCTCCTTCGGGCTGACCTTCTCGCCGCGGCACTTGAAGACGTCGTCCTTGCGGCTGACGAAGTAGAGATAGCCGTCGGCGTCGGCCTTGAAGAGGTCGCCGGTGTAGAGCAGCGTCTCGCCCAGCGGACCGGTGCGCATGCGCTTGGCGTTCTCCTCCGGCCGGTTCCAATAGCCGCGCATGACGTTGGCGCCGCGCACCACCAGTTCGCCCACCACGCCGGGCGCGGCGCGGTGCCCGCACTCGTCCACCACATAGGCTTCGCAGTTGGGGATGGCCCGGCCGACGGAACCCGGCTTGGCGTCCAGATCCTTCGGGTCCAGGTAGCAGATGCGGGTGCAGCATTCCGTCATGCCGTACATCGAGTAGAAGGCGGCGTCCGGGAAGCGGTCGCGCAGCCGGTCGGCGTGGGCGGCCGGCAGGGGGGCCGCGGCATTGGTCAGGTAGCGCAGGCTGGACAGGTCGGCGGTCTTCAGTGCCTCCATGCCCAGAAGGGTGGAGAAGAAAGTCGGCACGCCCGGCAGGCCGGTGATGCGGTGCTTCACCATGCGGGCCAGCGTGTCCGCGGGGAAAGCGAAGGAGCGCTCCAGCACGACCGTGAAGCCCACGCGCGCGCCGGTCAGCACCTGCGACAGTCCATAGCCGAAGGTCAGCGGCAGCACGCACAGCACCACATCGTCGGGCGTGTTTTCCAGGTAGGTCGAAATGGACCAGGTGGTGTTGACCAGATTGGCGTGGCTGAGCATCACGCCCTTGGGCCGTCCGGTTGTCCCGGAGGTGTAGAGGATGGCGGCCAGTTCCTGGTCGATCAGGCCCTGGTCCCAAGCCTTGCGTTCGGTGGGCTTGCGTTCGATGAGACGTGCATCGGAGGGCACCCGGTGGGCGGCCGACACGATCTCGGCGTAGGAGAGCCCGCCGGCCCCGGCCGGCACGGCGGACCCCACCCACAGCGTGGCGACGAGGTGGGGTGCCTCGCCCACGGCCGGCAACACCTGCCGTGCCAGCGCGGCCGGGGCGATGATCGCCCGGACGTCGGCGTCGGTCAGGATGTAGGCCAGCTTGTCCGCCTTGGTCGACGGGTTTACGGGAACGTAGACGGCACCGGCTTTCAGGGCGCCGAACAGGCCGGCCACAAACTCGATGGAGTTCTCCAGCATCACCGCCACGCGGTCGCCCCGCACGACCCCGGCGGACTGGAGCGACCGGGCGACGGCGTCGCTCTGGCGGTCCAGGTCGGCAAAGGTGATGGAGGCGTCACCCGCGATGAGTGCGGTGTGCTCCGGGGTGCGGGTGGCGGTTTCGCTGAGGAACTGGTGCACCAAGTGGGCCATGGCTCGTCGCCCTTTCTTGTTCCCGTGTCTTGTCCCCGTCCGACGGCGGTCGCGGCCTTGGATCAGGCCGCGTTCTTGAGCGCCTGCTTGCGTTCGACGAAGGAGGAAATGCGGGCAACCGACTCCAGGTTGTCGGCCACCATGTCCTCGTCCTCCACGACGATGCCGAAGTGCTCTTCCAGGAAAGAGACCACGTGCATGATGCCGGTGGAGTCGATGACCCCCGTTTCCAGCAACGACTCCGTGTTGTCGAAGCCGGAATCGTTCCC
>JAEZPL010000540.1 GCA_023413605.1 Pseudomonadota bacterium | reverse complement strand
CGCCTCCATGTGGTCTTCGTAATAGTCGGTGTAGACGCCGAACTCGCGATATCCGCTTTTTTTGTACAATTCGATGGCCGGAGCGTTGTCCCGGCGCACTTCCAAGCGAAGATAAATGCAATCGCGCGAACGTGCGGCCTGCTCCGCCGCAGCCAGCAGGCGCTTCGCCACCCCTTGCCCCCGATGATCGGGATCCACGGCAAAGGAATACAGCCGAGCCAGCGAGGTACCGGAATGGAAGGACACGAGCGCGTATCCAACCACTATGCCGCTGTGCACCTCCACAAGACCGGTGGCCTTGGCTTTCGTCAGCAGGTATTGAAAACTGCGACGGGTCAGCCGATCGGTGGTGAAACACCGCTCCTCGATGGCGAGCAGCGCCGGAATGTCGGACGGCTGTGCCTGACGGAGCAGGATGGCCGCATCGCCGCCGTTGGCGGCCTGATGCGCGCCCATCGTCTTCGGGGTGGTGGGTTCTTCGAGCATGGGGAGGTTCACAGGGGCTGGCGCGGATGCCATCTTACTCCCTTCAACCGGGCTGGGAAGCAACCACAGTTATGGCCACGGTGTTGGGAGTTGGTACAAGGTTCGGCAGCGAGCCTCGGCCTTTCGGCCTAGCCAATCGGCTTAAAAGTTGCTTAACCATAAGTCCGGAAACTTCCGCCGATGGAGGTCGGCCTCAAAACCGCCCGCTCCAGTTGGCCCTGGAAAGAAGAAAGTCAAGACATGGACGCTCGGTATAAATCCCGCGAGATCGAACGCCGCAGTCTGGATGTCGACGGGCTGAAGCGCTCGTTTCTGGAATGGCTGGTTTATTCCGTGGGCAAGGACGCGCGGGCGGCAACCCGCCGCGACTGGTTCCACACCGTGGCGCTCGCCGTGCGCGACCGTCTGGTGGACCGCTGGATGGACACGACGCGGACCTATTACCAGCAGGACGCCAAGCGCGTTTACTACCTGTCGCTGGAATTCCTCATCGGCCGCCTCCTGACCAACAGCCTGGCGAACCTGGGCATCACCGACCAGTGCCGGCAGGCGCTGGACCGCATCGGCCTGAACCTGGACGACGTGGTGGAGGCGGAGCCGGACGCCGCCCTCGGCAACGGCGGCCTCGGGCGCCTTGCCGCCTGCTTCCTGGACAGCATGGCGACGGAAGCGCTGCCGGGCTACGGCTACGGCATCCGCTACGAGTTCGGGCTGTTCGAGCAGCGGTTCGAGCACGGCTGGCAGGTCGAGTATCCGGAGCAGTGGCTGCAATTCGGCAACCCGTGGGAATTCCCGCGGCCCGAGGTTCTGTACCCCGTGCAGTTCTACGGCCGCGTCGAGGAGTTCCGGGATTCCGTGGGCGAGAAGGCCTACCGTTGGGTGGACGCCGAGCGCGTGCTGGCCATGGCCTACGACACGCCGGTGGTCGGCTACGGCGGAAACACGATCAACACGCTGCGCCTGTGGTCGGCGCGCGCCACGCGCGACTTCAACTTCGGCCACTTCAACGACGGCGCCTACATGAAGGCCGTCGAGCAGAAGGTGCTGTCGGAGAATCTGAGCCGCGTGCTCTACCCCAACGACGCGACCGAGGGCGGCAAGGAACTGCGCCTGAAGCAGGAGTATTTCTTCACCTCGGCCTCGCTGCAGGCCATCCTGCGCCGCTACCTCCAGCACCATTCGGACTTCGACAGCCTGCCGGACAAGGCGGCGATCCAGCTGAACGACACGCACCCGGCCATCGGCATCGCCGAGCTGATGCGGCTGCTGGTCGACCAGCACGGCGTGGTCTGGGACAAGGCGTGGGACATCACCCGCGCGACCTTCTCCTACACCAACCACACGCTTCTGCCGGAAGCGCTTGAGGCGTGGCCGGTCCGCATGGTGGAGCGCGTGCTGCCGCGCCACATGCAGATCATCTACGAGATCAACGCCAAGTTCCTGAACCGCTCCAAGGCGCGGGCGGCCGGCGACAACGGGCGCCTGTCGCGCCTGTCGCTGATCGACGAGCGCGGCGACCGCCGCGTCCGCATGGGCAACCTGGCCTTCCTCGGCTCGCACAAGGTGAACGGCGTCTCGGCGCTGCACACCGACCTGATGAAGCAGACGGTCTTTGCCGACTTCCACGCGGAATTCCCGGACCGCATCAACAACAAGACCAACGGCATCACGCCGCGGCGCTGGCTGCATCAGGCCAACCCGCCGCTGGCCGCTCTGATCACCAGCCGCATCGGCAACGGCTGGATCAAGGACCTGAGCCAGATCCAGGCGCTGGCCGAGAAGGCCGACGACATGGTCTTCCGCGAGGAGTTCCGCCGGGCCAAGCGCAAGAACAAGAAACGCCTCGCCGCCTACATCACCCGCCAGACCGGCGTCGAGGTGCAGGTGGACAGCCTGTTCGACGTGCAGGTCAAGCGCATGCACGAGTACAAGCGCCAGCTTCTGAACATCCTTCAGGCGATCGCGCTGTACAACGAGATGCGCGACAACCCGACCGTCGCCTGGGTGCCGGTGACCAAGATCTTCGCCGGCAAGGCGGCGCCCAGCTATCACATGGCCAAGCTGATCATCAAGCTGATCAACGACGTGGCCAAGGTGGTGAACCACGATCCGTCGGTGCACGACAACCTGAAGATCGTGCTGCTGCCGAACTACAACGTCACCGCGGCGGAGATCATCATGCCGGCGGCCGACCTGTCGGAGCAGATCTCCACGGCCGGCATGGAGGCGTCGGGCACCGGCAACATGAAGCTGGCCCTGAACGGCGCGCTGACCATCGGCACGCTGGACGGCGCGAACGTCGAAATCCGCGAGCATGTGGGCGAGGACAACATCTTCATCTTCGGCCTGACCGCGGAGGAGGTGAACGACCTGCGCGCCAGCGGCGGCTTCAACCCGCGCGAGGTGATCGCGTCGAACCCCAGCCTGAAGCGGGCGCTCGACATGATCTCCACCGGCGTGTTCTCGCCGGACGACCCGAACCGCTACCATCCGATCCTGCAGGCGCTGACCGACGGCGGCGACCACTTCCTCGTCACCGCCGACTTCGCGGATTATTGCGAGGCGCAGGAGGCCGCGATGCAACTCTACCGCGACCAGGAGGAATGGACCCGCAAGGCCATCCTGAACACCGCGAACATGGGCTGGTTCTCGTCGGACCGGACGATCATGGAGTACGCGAACGACATCTGGAACGTGCACCCCGTGAAGACCGAACCGGCTGACGGGTCGCGGTGACGCGGAGACCAGAAAGGACGCCCGTAAGGGCGCTCAAATAAAATTGTGTTGTGAAGGCGCGGGCGCTTTACAAGCCCCGCGCCTTTCGTTTATCAAGCGAGGTATGAATCGCTCGCTCGCCATCACCACCACCACTACCAAAACGACCCGCTCCGGCGGGCCGTCGGCTGGTGGCGTGCGTTGATCGAGTAAGACGCTTCACCCACCACGAAGGCCCCGCCGGACACGG
>JAEZPL010000645.1 GCA_023413605.1 Pseudomonadota bacterium | reverse complement strand
TCCGATACAGTTAGCATATTTGGGGAAATATGAAGATGAATGGCATCTCCTCCCTGACAAACCGGACTTTTCTCCGTATGATGATAAAATTACCAGCATATACACAGGTATTAGAGATGCTGTTTTTGGAAAAAAGGAGCCGCCCCCTCCTCCTCCCATGCCTAAAATTTTGGTTGGCGCAAAGTAAATAATTTTTTCATGCGTTGTTTAAAACTTTTTTGCCAACACCTTATCTAAGGTTTCAGTACTCAATTTACCTTGCTTCCGTACTGCCGCTTCCGTTAAGCTGTCGGTCGTCATGGGGCGAACTGCGCCCATGCAACACCCCCGAAAATCCGTTGCACGATGTTGCACTGGTTAACGCGCCCACCCCGGAGCGCGCCGCCGGCAGCGACACCTATGCAGCCCATGCACAACATCAGCGCACAGACAATCAACCGCAATCCATTGATCCGACGCTAGAAAACGCCGAAATCCGCCATTGTGCAGAACCGGTTCCCTGCCCAATGTGCACAAGGATGCACAATGCCGACGGATGCCCCATACGCCCCCGTATGGACAGGCTCGCAACCGCCACGCCGATCCGATACACTCCCGGCCCACAAGACGGCCCCAAGGCCGCAAGCCCGGAACGTATGGAGAGGAAACGCATGCCCGCGCCCCAGAGCCCGAAGCTCAGCCAGAGCCCCAAGCTCAGCCAGAGCTACGTCCACGGCGCCAGCGACAAGCCGCTGATCGGCAAGACGATCGGCGCCCATCTGGACCGCATCGTGGCCGGCGGGCCGGACCGGCCGGCGCTGGTCGTGCCGTCGCAGAACGTCCGCTGGACCTATGGGGAGTTCAAGAAGCGGGTGGACGCGCTGGCGGCCGGCTTCATCGCGCTGGGGCTGAAGCCCGGCGACCGCATCGGCATCTGGTCGCAGAACAACGCCGAATGGGTGCTGACCCAGTTCGCCACCGCCAAGGCCGGACTGATCCTGGTCAACATCAACCCGGCCTACCGCCTGCACGAGCTGGAATACGCCATCAACAAGGTGGGCTGCTCCGCCCTGATCCTGGCGCCGGCCTTCAAGACCAGCGACTACATCGGCATGGTCCACACCCTGGCGCCGGAGCTGGACCGCTGCCGGCCGGGGCATCTCGATTCCCACAAGCTGCCGACGCTGAAGACCGTCATCCGCCTGGGGGCGGAGGAGACTCCGGGCATGCTGAACTTCGACGACATCCCCGGCCTCGCCAAGCCCGCCCATGTGGCGGAGGTCGGGCGGCTGGCCGGGCAGCTTCAGTTCGACGACCCGATCAACATCCAGTTCACCAGCGGCACCACCGGCAACCCCAAGGGCGCCACGCTGACCCACCACAACATCCTGAACAACGGCTTCTTCATCGGCGAGGCGATGCGCCTGACGGAGGAGGACCGGCTGTGCATCCCCGTGCCCTTCTACCATTGCTTCGGCATGGTCCTGGGCAACCTCGCCTGCGTCACCCACCGCTCCTGCATGGTCATTCCGGGCGAGGGCTTCGACCCCAAGGCGGTGCTGGAGACGGTCCAGGCGGAGCGCTGCACGGGCCTGCACGGCGTGCCGACCATGTTCATCGCGGTGCTGAACCACCCCGATTTCGGGACCTACGACCTGACGACCCTGCGCACCGGCATCATGGCGGGCTCCCCCTGCCCCATCGAGGTGATGAAGCGCGTCGCCAGCGAGATGAACATGCGCGAGGTCACCATCGCCTACGGCATGACGGAGACGAGCCCGGTCAGCTTCCAGTCCTCCACCGACGACCCGCTGGAACGGCGCGTGTCCACCGTGGGCCGGATCCAGCCGCATCTGGAGGTGAAGGTGGTCGACATCGACGGCCGCATCGTCCCGCCCGGAACGCCCGGCGAGCTGCTGACCCGCGGCTATTCGGTGATGCGCGGCTATTGGGGCGACGAGGAGCGCACGCGGGAAGCCATCGACGAGGCCCGCTGGATGCACACCGGCGACCTCGCCACCATCGACGAGGACGGCTACTGCAACATTGTCGGCCGCATCAAGGACATGGTCATCCGCGGCGGCGAGAACATCTACCCGCGCGAGGTGGAGGAATTCCTCTACACCCACCCCGCCATCGCCGACGTCCAGGTCTTCGGCGTGCCGGACAAGCAGTATGGGGAGCAGCTCTGCGCCTGGATCCGGGTGAAGGACGGCGAGAATCTGACGGAACAGGCGGTGCTGGACTTCTGCAAGGGCCAGATCGCCCACTACAAGGTGCCGAAATACATCCGCTTCGTGGACGGCTTCCCGATGACCGTCACCGGCAAGATCCAGAAGTTCATCATGCGCCAGCGCATGACGGAGGAACTGGGACTGGGCGAGGACAGGACGGCGTAAGGGCGCTGTCCGGCGCCGGACACGGCGGCAACCGCCACGTGTCCGGCGTTTTCCTTACATCACCGCCAGCAGAAGCAGCGGCAGGATCAGGAAGGCCATGGCGGTGGAGCCCAGCACCATGCCGGCGACCTCCTCCGGCGCGTTGTTGTAGCGCAGCGCCCACAGATAGTTGAACACCGCGACCGGCATCGTGCTTTGCAGCAGCACCACGCCGCGGATCGTGCCCTGAAGCCCCATGACCTGGACGACGATCATTCCGGCGGCGAAGCCCAGCACGATGCGCAGCGCGGACATGCCCAGCGACCGCAGGATTCCCTGCATCCGCAGGCCCGCCAGCGCGACGCCCAGCGAGAACAGCATCAACGGCACCGCGCAGTTGCCCAGCAGCGTCGTGGTGTTGGTCACCCATTGCGGCGATTGGATCCCGGTCAGCAGCACCGTCACGGCCAGCGCCACCGCATAGATCACCGGCGTGCGGACCACTTGGCGAAGGTCGGTGCGCCCGGCGGCCAGCGCCGGCCCGATGGTGAATTGCAGAACCGCCAGCGCCGCGAAGAACAGCACCGCCAGCCCCAGCCCGGTCTCGCCGAAGGCGAACAGGCACACGGGAATGCCCATGTTGCCCCCGTTCGGAAAGCTGAGCGCCGGCAGATAGACCCGCAGCGGCAGCCGGAACAGCAGCAGCAGCGGCGTCGCCAGGATGCCGGCCAGCAGCATGCAGCCGACGGACGCCGCGGCCATGGTCAACAGCTCCTCCCCGCCCAGCGTCAGCCGCGCCAGCGACGAGAAGACGAGGCACGGGGTGGAGACGTTGATCGCGAAGGTCGTGATGAAGGCGCTGTCGTATGGAAGGGCGGCGCGTTTCCAGCCAAATCCAAGGGCGGCGATCAGGAACACCGGCACCACGACGGCGGCGATGCCGGACAACGGGGCGAGAAAATCCATGGTTGCGGAACGTCCGGGGGCTCACGGTGTGGAACGGCCCCCAGTACAGGGAGGAACGGCGCGGCGTTCAACTGGAAAGTGCCTCGCTCCCGGCCAGGAAAGGAAGGCGGTCAGGCAGCCGCCTTCAGGATTTCCCGAAGCAGCGTCGTGGTGATGGGCTTGTGCACCAGGCGGAAGCCGGCGCCGCGGATTTCCGTCAGGCGTTCCGGGGCGGTGTCGCCGGTCAGCACCACGGCGGGGATGCGAACGCCGCAGACGCCGTGGATGTCCCGGATCGCCTCCACCCCCGTGCGGCCCTCGCGCAGGCGGTAGTCGGCGATGATCAGGTTCGGCATCCGGCCGATTCCGTGCAGCAGGTCCAGCGCCTCCGCCCCGGACATCGCCGCCACCACCTCGTACCCCCATTCCTCCAGCAGGGTGCGCAGGCTGAGCAGGATGATGGCCTCGTCGTCGATGATCACCACCAGCCCCCGGCCGGTGTCGTTGGCCACCCCGCCACCGTGGTTGCGCAGCAACGTGCGGGGTTGCACGCACGGCAGTTCGACACTGAAGGCGCTGCCGGCGCCGAGGCGCGAGCGGACGGTGACGCGGTGGCCGAGCAGGTTCGCCAGCCGGCGCACGATGGCCAGCCCCAGGCCCAGCCCCTTGGCCCGGTCCCGTTCGGGGTTGCCGACCTGGAAGAATTCGTCGAAGACCGCCTGCTGCTGGTCGTCGGCGATGCCGATGCCGGTGTCCACCACCTGGACCCGCACCGTGTCTCCGGAGCGCCGGCAGCCGATCAGGATCCCGCCCAGGGCGGTGTAGCGCAGGGCATTCTCGATCAGGTTGCGCAGCACCCGCTCCAGCAGCATGGGGTCGGTCCGTGTCCACAGGGATGTCTCGACCAGACGCAGGCGGAGCCCCTGCCGTTCGGCTTGCACCGTGTATTCGGCCACCAGCCGTTCCAGCAGCGGCCCCAGGGCGCAGTCGGTCTCGTTCGGTTCGACCACCCCGGCGTCGAGCCGCGACACGTCCAGCAGCCCGTCCAGCAGCAGCTTCAGCGCGTCGAGCGATTGCCCCATGCTGGCCACCAGATCCCGGCCCGGATGGTCCTTCAGCCGGTCGCTCAGGACCTGGGCGAAGAAATAAAGGGACTGCACCGGCTGACGCAGGTCGTGGCTGGCCGCCGCGAAGAACTGGGCCTTGGCCCGCTCCGCCTTTTCGGCGCGCGTCGCTTCGCGCCGGGCCTCCTCCGCCGCGCCCAAGGCCTGGGCCATGGCGTGCTCGGCCTCCTCCTTCGCGGCGATCAGCGCCTCCTCCGCGGCCTTGCGTGCGGTGATGTCGCGCACCATGCCGGTGAAACGCGTCACCCCGGCGGCCCGCCATTCGGCAATCGCCAGTTCCAGGGGGAAGACCGAGCCGTCCTTGCGCTGGCCGATCACCTCCCGCCCGATGCCGATGACGCGGCGCTCCCCCGTTTGCAGGTAGTGGGCGAGATACCCGTCGTGCGCGCTGCGGTCCGGTTCGGGCATCAACATGCTGACGTTGCGCCCGATCACCTCTTCGGCGAGGTAGCCGAAGGTCCGCTCGGCCGCCCGGTTGAAGGCCCGCACGGTCCCGGCCATGTCGATGACGACAATGGCGTCCACCGCCGTGTCCACGATGGAGCGATACCGCGCCTCGGCGTTCTCCGCCGACTTCGCCGCCTCGACCAGGGCCGCGCTGGCCTCCGCCAGGACGCGGTTGAGGTCGTCGATCTCGCGGACATGGACATCGCCGCTGTAGAGGATCGGCTGACGTTCGGCCAGCCGGCCGCCCGACGCGGCCAGTTCCCGGACAGGCTTGGCGAGACGGCGCGCCAGCACGGTCGCCGACGCCACCGAGACGGCCAGCAGCAGGACGGCCAGCCCGATCGCGACAAGCACCGTGTAGTTCAGCGGGCTGAGGACCACCGCCGTCGGCATCCCGGCCGAGAGGACCCAGCCCGCCATCCGTAAGGGGAAGTAGGCGCCGACAACCTCCTCACCATACAGCGTCGGACCGCGGAAGGTGCCGGAGGGGGCCTGCCCGCGCACCTCCACGAACCAGGGCGGGGCTTCCCGCCCCAGCAACTCTTCATGGTCGCGGGACCGGGCGACGATGCGGTTCCGTCCATCCAGAAGCGAGACGATCATGCCGGATTGCGTCTCGAACCCCGCCAGAAGGTTGCTCCAGGTCTGCGGGTTCACGACCGCCGACAACGCATAGCGCAAGGCACCGTCCCGCATCACCGGGACCATGATGACGACGATCGGGCGGTTGACCACCGGCCCCTGGATCAGGTCCGAGACGACCGGTTTGTTTCCGGCAAGCAGCCAGCGCATGACGTCGAAATCCGCCACGCTCGGCAGGGGACTGCCGAACGGCCGCACCGTGTTGGTGAGCTGCTGCCCCGACGGATCGATCAGCGCGATGTTGCTCCAGTACGGGTGCTGCGACTGGGCGAGTTGCGAGCGTTCATAGAAGCCCCACAGGTCGCCGGATGTCAGCGTATCGCTGCGCGCAAGCGCTTCCAGCGCATCGATGTTGGCCGCCAGTTCGCGGTCCACGGCCACGGTCAGCGCTTCGGCGATCTCCTGCGTGCTCGTCTCGATGGCTTGGCGCTGCTGCATCACCAGCCAGCCGATGAGGGTGCCCCCCAGCAGCAGCATCGGAAGCAGCGTGACGACGACAAGCGTCAGCAGATGCCCGCGCAAGGATTTCGGATGCTTGAGCGCAACACTGTTGGCCGACATGACACCGCCGTTCTGGAGCGTTTGAGCCCTTTGAAGTGCGGAGTCATTTTGCCCCCTGCCCCGATGCGCCGCCAGCTAAATATTAGGCTTTTGCTCAAGTGCATTTCCATAAGAGTTTTCGAATAATGAAATAACACCGGGCTCCTTGGGGCAGTCTGGCAATGTGGCAGGCCTGATTTTTTATTCACATAAAAGTTAAGCCTTTTCCATTTTATTCGGAATCTCAAACGCTTGTTAGATTTGTGATAAGGCTGTCCGCCACATACTAGCGTATGCTCATACTTAATTCTATCCGCTGTGCCAGATGGATGTGTCGGAACGGCATCGCGGCTGCACACGAAAATGTGTCGGCTCCCATCACCTGTGGAAGGCCCTGGCCGACGAAACAGCGCCGGGGGCACGGCCGTCGAATCCTCTTCTTCCATAGTGCGCTGCATCCCCGGCATCTTCGGGGCCTCCTTTTGAGCCGGGGCGGGAGGGCACAGGGCCGCCGCCTGTTGGCGAACAGCGATGTCCGCCTCGCGCTCCCGCTGGCGGCGGCGGAAATCGATCTCACGTACGCGGAGTTGCTGCTCCTGCCGCAGCGCCGCCGCAAGCCGCCGCAGGGCCGCCACGCGCTGTTGGCGTCCGGTCGCGGCCTGCCCGGCGGCGGCCCGGAAGTCGCCGACGGTCGGAAACCGCCGGTAGCCGGAACGGAAGGACGACCAGACCCCCCGGAAACCGGCGATCCATTCCTCCGCGGGCCAGCCGGCCATCTCCAGAACGTCCGCCTCCAGCACATCGGCGTCCGGCAGTTCGAGCCCGAAGCGGGCGGCCAGCTTTTCGATGCCGGTCAGCACATTGGCAACGCCGATGGAAGGCGACACGTCGTCGAGCAGGGCTTCCACCCGCCCGGCCAGCGCACCGATTTCCTCCGGCGTGCGATCGCCAATCTCGAACCGCAGGTCGACCCGGTCAAGCCGGGCGAGCGAGACGATCGCGGAGGGCGGCGAGAACGTCGGCGTTGCGGGAAGCCAAGTCAGGTCCGCGCCGGTCGGATCCGGGCTGCTTGGAAAGGTCGCGGGGACGGCGGTCATTCTGGTCGCTCCGGTTGGAGGGGCGGCGGGCGGTTGAGACGGTCGCGGCGAAGGCGAAGGTGGGCAGAGGAACGACGGCGGACGCGGGCGGCTGGCCGGCGGACCGGTCGCTTTCCGGACGTTCGGGAACGTCGGCAGGGGCAACCAACTCGCGGGCAACCCACCGACGCCACGCGCTGCTGGGATCGGCCGGCCGGTAGCCGTTGCGGGCGTGGGCCTTGCGGCACCAGGCGACGAACTTCCGGCTGACCGTGGCGGGATCGACGTCCGGCCGGGTTTCGGCGGCCCAGGCCAGGTCTTCGGCGGTCGGCCGCCAGTCTTCGGCCAACGGCTCGGTCGAAGCTTCGGTCACGGCCCGGATGGCGGACCGGTTCTTCCCGGTCTTCATCCCGCCCGCTCCCCCCGCCCGGTTGGAGGAGGAGGTTTGAGAATCAGAACCTAAGGGATTCCCAGTCCTAAGGAGTCCGTCAGCCGGCTGACTCCATCCGTCGGCGGGATGACCGGAAGAGTCCGGAACGACGACGTGCCGTGCTCCGGCGTCCTGCGCGCCCACCAGGGCATAGATCATGCCGCGGAAGCCGCGCTTGCGGCGCGCGTCCACCAGGGCGACGTCCGGGGTCTGCAGCTTCGTCAGCACGGCGGAAAGCCAGGGGCGGCTCTTGCCCAGTTCGGCGGCCAGCTCGTCCTGGACCAGTTCGGCGCACACGCCGTCCGCGTCCGCACGCGCATAGAGGCCTGAGAGCACCGCGATTTCCGCAGCGCCAACTCCAGGCGCACCGATCCACCGCCGGTACAAGGTCGAGTACGGCTTCATTGAAAATCCCATGATCCAGCGCTTCGGTGCCGGCGGAGACAAAGCACGAGCGTTAACGGAATCAGCAATTCCGCTTGGTTTTCCGGATTCACCCTGGCATCATGGAGTCGCCAAACTGCTGATGCGGGGTCCGGGCTCTCTCGGTCTCCATCGGTTTTCACAAGGGCACAGGTCTTCGGGCCTGTGCCCTTTGTGATTCCGGAGGTCGCATCCTCCGCTAACTCATCGTCGCCTCCTTCGGCGTTCCTGTTCGACACACGCGATTCGGTTCGGGCGTGGTTCGCCCGTCCCAGGGAATGTTGTCGCGCCCCAAACGGGCTGTCCACGATTCAAATGCGCGGCCCAAAGGCCCCCCGGACGGCGGGAGGAGCGTTGGAGGAGTCAGAGGAATCAACGGCTTGCCCGACCCAAGCGGAGGCGTGGCCGTGCCTGAATGTCGCCGTTCTGCCGAGAAACCGGGCGCTCAACGTCGCCGTTCTGCCGAAAGATTCCTCGGCTGCCGAAGCCCCGGACTCCGCCAAATGTCGCCGTTCTGCCGAATAACGTGGCCTGTGGCGTTCCGGTGACTCCGAAAAACACCCGAGAATCGGACTCAGAAGGCCCGGATGGAGTGTCGCCGTTCTGCCATTGGGGCTGCCCCGGTGCGGAGTCGGGATTCTTGGGAGACCGCGAAAGCCCAGTGAATCCAACGCGTTCAGGGATTCATCCCCGCTATTGCGGGCTGGGGATCGTCAGAACGCGGACGTTGACGGGCCGGATAACCCACCCCGGACTCCCCCCGACCACAAAACTGGCAGAACGGCGACATTCGCCGCCGCGGTCACACGGAACGCCCGCGGCGGCTGCGGAATCTTTCGGCAGAATGACGACGTTTGCGCCTGCGCCATGGAAGATGCCGGGCGCATCGGGAATCATGACCGGAACCGCCTGGGCGCGGTTCGGGAGACGGGGTGCATGGACGACAAGGACAACGCGGAACTGCTGGACCGGCCGGTGCAACTGGCGCTCCGCCTGGATTCGCCGCTGCGCGGCGACGTGAACAACGACCGGGCGCTGATGGCCTATTCCCTGTTCGGCCTGTCGAAGGACAAGGTGGAAAGCCTGCCCACCTATGACGACGGCAAGGTCAAGATCGAGGTGCGCGCGCCGCGCGACGTCGGCGTTGCGACGATCTGGGACAAGTCGGTGCTGATCTACGCCGTCTCGCTGCTGCGGGAGAAGATGGCGGAAGGCAAGATGGGGCCGGAGGTCGGCAAACTGCACTTCACCACCAGCGACCTGCAGCGGATCGTCGGAAAGACGGCCGGGGGCAGCGCCTACGACAAGATCGAGGGGGCGCTGGAACGGCTTCAGGGCACGCAGATCAAGACGAACCTGGAAACCGGCGGCGAGGGCGAGAGCGGCGCCTTCTCCTGGATCTCCGACTACAAGCTGCTGTACCGCCGCGGCAAGAAGGACGGGGAACGGCAGGTGCGCGGCCTGACGCTGGTGCTGTCGAACTGGGTCGTGCGGGCGGCCCTCGGCAACAACCTGCTGACCTATTCCGAGGACTATTTCACGCTGAAACCCATCGAGAAGCGGCTGTACGAGATCGCCCGCGCCCATCTGGCGCACGGCAACGCCTTCTGGATGGCGTTGGAGCCGCTGCGCAAGCGGGTCGGCTCCGACAATGACCTGCGCAAGTTCAAGAACGCGCTGGGGCCCGTGCTCCAGGCCGACCGCATTCCCGGCTACGGCGTCCGCATCGTCGAGGCCGCCGAGTACAAGGACACCATGGTGGCGCGCGGCGCCTCGATCGCACGCGTGCTGAACGCGGATCTGCCGGTGCTGTTCTGGCGCAAGGACGGGGGGGAGCCGCCCTCCTGGATCGACGCACCCAAGATCGAGTTCGACGAGGTGGTGTGATACGCCGCCGCACGGTGGTCGGGAAGGGTTAACGGGCCGCACCGCTCTGGAGTACTCTGCGCCGAATTTCCCGTTGGCGTAGGACAGGACATGACGAAGCCTGAGGAGGCCACCCCGCGGCCGCCGGCGCCCGAAGCAGCAGCCCATCCCCCGGATGCAACCGGTGCGGGGCTGCCCGTTCCCGTGCCGGAACCGCATGCTCCGGCGCGGGCGCCGATCCCCGCACCGCCGAAACCATCGCTGTGGCGCCGGATCCGGATGCCGCTGACGATCCTGGCGCTTCTGGCCGGTGGCATCGGCGCCTATGTCTGGTGGTCGCAGCGGCCTCCGCTGGTGACGGTCACGGCGGTGGAGCGCGGCCCGGCCATCGAGGCAGTCTACGCCACGGGCACCGTGGAATCGCTGAACACGGTCCGCGTCGGCCCGCCGGTCGGCGGACGGGTCGCCACCGTGCTGGTGGACGACGGCGCGCGCGTCACCGCCGGCCAGCGTCTGGCGACGCTCGACCCGCGCCAGGCGGAACAGCGCGTGCAGAACGCCGAGGCGCGGCTGCGGCTGGCCAAGGCGGAGGCTGCGCGGGTCGAAGCCTTGCTCGCCCGCGGCGTCACCACAATCGAGGCGCGCGACCGGGCGCAGACCGAACGGCAGCAGGCGGAGGCGGACGTGGCGCTGGCCCGCCGCCAATTGGACGACTTGGTGGTGACCTCCCCCCTCGACGGCGTGGTGCTGCGCCGGCAGGTGGAGCCGGGCGAAAGCGTGGCGGCCAACGCCGTGCTGTTCACCGTCGCCGACCCAACCCGCCTGCGCGTCGCCGCCGACGTGGACGAGCGCGACATCCCGCGCGTGCGCCTGGGATCGCGCATCGCCGCGAAAGCGGAGGCCTTTCCGGGCGACGTCTTCCAGGCCGACGTGACCAACATCCGGGCCGAAAGCGACAGCCAGACCCGCACCTACCGCATCGAGGCAAATCTGCCGCCGGGCACCGGGCTCTACATCGGCATGACGCTGGACGTGAACGTGATCGTGGCCGAGCGCCGCGACGCGCTGCTGGTCCCGGCGAGCGCCGTGCAGCGCGATCCCCCGCGCGGCGGCCGTCCGGGCGATCCCTACGTCTGGCGGGTGGAGGGCGACCGGCTGCACCGCGTGTCCGTCACCGTGGGGGCCGAGGGGCCGGCGCGCGTGGAGATCAAGGCGGGCATCGGGCCGGACGACCGGCTGCTGGCGGCGCCGTCCCCCGGCCTGGCCGAGGGCAGCCGCGTGCGGGTGCGGTCATGACTCCGCGACTGTCGGTTCCTTTGCCCATCTCCATCGCCGTCGCCCATCTGCGCGCCCGGCGCCGGCAGAGCGCGGTGTCGATCCTGGGTGTGGCGCTGGGCGTCGGCTTCTTCATCGCCATTTCCGGCATGATGCACGGGTTCCAAAGCTATTTCCTGGTGCAGATCATCGAATCCACGCCGCACGTCCTGATCACCGACGAATACCGCTCGCCCCCTGCCCAGCCGCTGGAACTGCTGGAGCCGCAGGCGGCGCTGGATCTGCGCCGGGTGATCGCGCGCGACCCGGTGCGCGGCATCGCCAACGCCCAGGCCATTCTGGACGCGCTTCAGGCCATGCCGGGGCTGGAGGCGGCACCCGCTCTGCGCGGCCAGGGGCTGCTGCGCCGGGCCGGCCGCGACTACGGCGTCACCGTGCTCGGCATCCGACCGGAACAGGAGGGCAAGGCGACCCAGCTCGCCGGCGAGATGGTGGCCGGCACGCTCGACGCGCTGGAGGGCGCCACGGACGGGGGGATCCTCGGCAGCCTGCTCGCCGCCAAGATGGCGGTGGGGCTGGGGGATTCGGTGCTGTTGGCGAGCCCGACCGGCGGCACCACGCGGCTGCGCGTCGTCGGGCTGTTCAAGACCGGGATCGAGACGCTGGACAGCGGCCAGATCTACGTCCAGCTCGCCAAGCAGCAGGCGATCCAGGGCCGTCCCCGCGTCATCAACGAGATCCGCATCCGTCTGGCGGAGGTCGCCCGCTCCATTCCCATGGCCGGGGCGCTGGAGCGCCGCTTCGGCTACAAGGCCGCTCCGTGGGAGGAGACGAACAGCCGCATCCTGTCCGTCTTCCGCCTGCAGAACGTCATCATCTACATGACCACCGGCGCCATCCTGGTGGTGGCGGGCTTCGGCATCTTCAACATCATCTCCACCGTGGTGCTGGAGAAGGCGCGGGACATCGCCATCCTGCGGTCCGTCGGCATGCCGCCGGCGACCGTCACGCGCATCTTCATCGTAGAGGGCATGGTGGTCGGCATCGTCGGCATGCTGGTCGGCTGGATCGTCGGCTTCGCCATGGCGGAGGCGTTGCGGCTGATTCCGGCGCCGGGCAGCACCGACCCCACGCAGACCCTGCGGGTGGACACCTCTCCGCTCAGCTTCGCCATCGCGGGCGGCATCGCCCTGCTGACGGCCATCCTGGCCGCGTGGCTGCCGGCCAGCCGGGCCGCGCGCATCGACCCGCTCGCCATCATACGCGGGGCAGCTTGATGAGCGTGATCGCCGAAGGGGGCGGGCTGGAAGCGGTGGATCTGGTGCGCGTGCTGCCGGGGCCGGTGCCGACCGTGCTGGTCGACGGCGTCAGCCTGTCGATCCGGCCGGGTTCGCTGGCGGCGATCACCGGGCCGTCGGGATCGGGCAAGTCGTCGCTGCTCTACCTGCTGGGACTGCTCGACCGGCCGACGTCCGGTGATGTGCTGGTGGACGGCGCCCCGACCGCCGGGCTGGATTCGGCGACGCGCGACCGGCTGCGGCTGGAACGCTTCGGCTTCGTCTTCCAGTTCCATTTCCTGCTGCCGGAATTCTCGGTGCTGGACAACGTGCTGGTCCCGATGCGGGAGCTGAACGCCCTGTCCGCCACCGCCATGCGCGCCCGCGCGCTGGAGATCCTCGACAGCCTGGGCATGGCCGAGCAGGCGGACAAGCCGCCGTCGCAGCTGTCTGGCGGGCAGCGGCAGCGCACGGCCATCGCGCGGGCGCTGGCGAACGACCCGCCCTTCATACTGGCGGACGAACCGACCGGCGCGCTGGACACCCGAAACGCCGCGGCGGTGTTCGACATCCTGCACGGGCTGGCCAGCGCGGGGCGGACGGTTGCCGTGGTTACCCATGACGCCGGCCTCGCCGCCACCGCCGGCCAGCGCTTTCACCTCGTGGACGGACGGCTGGTCGAGCCGCCCAAATCTGCTTGATTGGGGGCGGCCTGACTGGGGGGCAACCGATCGGGCCTGCCCGCCAGCAGGACGTTGGCGATCCCGGCGACGGTGATCAGCGCCCCGCCCGCCGCCGCCGCCAGGGTCGGAACCTCGCCCCACCAAACATAGCCGACGACGACCGACGCGGCGATGCCCAGATAGTCGATGGGCGCCAGCAGCGCCGCCGGGGCGAGGCGGAAGGCCTTCACGTTCAGCACGATGGCCGCCCCCGCCGCCATGCCC
>JAEZPL010000505.1 GCA_023413605.1 Pseudomonadota bacterium | reverse complement strand
CCCAAGGGCGCCATCGAGGACGGGGAGCGGCGCTTCCAGATCTACACCAACGATCAGGCGCGCAAGGCGTCGGAATACCGCAACCTCGTCATCGCCTACCGCAACAACGCCGCCGTGCGCCTGTCCGACGTGGCGGAGGTGACCGACAGCGTGGAGGATCTGCGCAACCAGGGCCTGTCGAACGGCAAGCCTTCGGTGCTGGTCATCCTGAACCGCCAGCCGGGGGCCAACATCATCGACACGGTGGACCGGGTGAAGGCCCTGCTGCCGGAGTTGAAGGCCTCCATCCCCGCGGACATCGACCTGATCGTCGCCAACGACCGCACCACCACCATCCGCGCCTCGCTGAAGGAGGTGGAGCACACGCTGGTCATCGCCATCGGGCTGGTGATCATGGTGGTGTTCCTGTTCCTGCGCAACGCGCGGGCCGCCCTGATCCCCAGCGTGGTGGTCCCGGTCTCTCTGGTCGTCACCTTCGGGGTGATGTACCTGCTGGGCTACAGCCTGAACAACCTGTCGCTGATGGCGCTGACCATCGCGACCGGATTCGTCGTGGACGACGCCATCGTGGTGCTGGAGAACATCTCCCGCCACATGGAAAACGGCATGTCCCGCACCCAGGCCGCGCTGCGCGGGGCGCGGGAGGTCGGCTTCACCGTCCTGTCCATGAGCCTGTCGCTGGTCGCCGTCTTCATCCCCATCCTGCTGATGGGCGGCATCGTCGGCCGGCTGTTCCGCGAATTCTCCCTGACGCTGTCGGTCGCCATCCTGGTGTCCATGGTCGTCTCGCTGACCACCACGCCGATGATGTGCGCCACCCTGCTGCGGGAGCCGCGCAAGGCCCCCAAGCCGCCCGGCCGGCTGTGGGGCTGGGCGCAGCGCACGGGCGCGCGGCTGACCGACGGGGTGATGCGCGCCTACGACCGGACGCTGACGGCGGCCTTGGACAACAGCCTGCTGACGATGGTCGTGTTCCTGGCGACCGTGGCGCTCAGCATCCACCTGTTCACCATCGTGCCCAAGGGCTTCTTCCCGCAGCAGGACACCGGGCGCCTGACGGGCTTCATCGACGCGGACCAGAGCACCTCCTTCCAGTTGATGCGGCAGAAGCTGACGCAGTTCGTCGAACTGGTGAAGTCGGACCCGGCGGTGGACACGGTGGTGGGCTACACCGGTGGCGGGCGCACCAACTCCGGCTTCATGTCCGTGTCGCTGAAGCCGTTGGGGGAGCGCAACGTGACGGCCGATCAGGTGATCGCCCGGCTGCGCGGCAAGCTGTCCCAGGTCGCGGGGGCCAACCTCTATCTTCAGGCCGTGCAGGACATCCGCGTCGGCGGCCGGCAGGGCAACGCGCAATACCAGTTCACCCTTCAGGGCGACTCCCTGGACGAACTCCAGACCTGGGCGCCGCGTCTGGCGCAGGCGCTGCAAAACGTGCCGGAGCTGACGGAGGTGAATTCCGACCAGCAGCAGAAGGGGCTGGCCATCGGGCTGACCATCGACCGCCAGGCCGCCGCCCGCCTGGGCCTGACGCCCAGTCAGATCAACAACACGCTCTACGATGCCTTCGGCCAGCGGCAGGTTTCGACCATCTACAACCCGCTGAACCAGTATCACGTGGTCATGGAGGTGGCGCCCCAGTACCGCGAGAACCCGGAAATGCTGAAGGACATCTTCATCAGCACCTCCGGCGGGTCGGTCAGCGGCACGCAGGCGACCAGCGCCATCGCCGGGGCGGCGAACGCCGACACGACGGGGGCGGCGAACCAGCGCACCAACCAGATCGCCAGCACCGGCCGCAACAGCGCCTCCACCGGGGCGGCGGTCAGCACCAGGACCGAGAGCATGGTGCCGCTGTCGTCCTTCGCCACCGTCGGGCTGGAAAACACGCCCCTGTCGGTCAACCACCAGGGGCCCTTCGTCGCCACGACGATCTCCTTCAATCTCGCGCCCGGCGTGCCGCTCAGCGAAGCGGTGGCGGCGATCCGCCACACCATGGACAGCATCGGCGTGCCGAACACCATCCAGGGCAGCTTCCAGGGCACGGCCCGCGTGTTCCAGCAGTCGGTCGCGCAGCAGCCCCTGCTGATCATCGCGGCGCTGCTGGCCGTCTACATCGTGCTGGGCGTGCTGTATGAAAGCTACGTTCACCCGCTGACCATCCTGTCCACCCTGCCCTCGGCCGGCGTGGGCGCGGTGCTGGCGCTGATGGCGCTGGACACGGAACTCAGCATCATCGCGCTGATCGGCGTGATCCTGCTGATCGGCATCGTGAAGAAGAACGCCATCATGATGATCGACGTCGCCCTGGACGCGGAGCGGACGGAGGGGCTGGACCCGCGCACCGCGATCCACCGCGCCGCCCTGCTGCGCTTCCGCCCGATCATGATGACGACGCTGGCCGCCCTGCTGGGCGCGCTGCCGCTCGCCATCGGCGTGGGCGACGGGGCGGAGCTGCGCCGGCCGCTGGGCATCGCCATCGTGGGCGGGCTGGCGGTCAGCCAGCTGCTGACCCTCTACACGACCCCGGTCACCTACCTGTATCTTGACCGCTTCCGGCTGTGGTGCCGGCGCCTGTGGCAGCGTCCGCGGCGCGGCGTCGCGCAGTCCCCCGCCGAATGATGGCGGGTGCGGGAATCATCGACGGACGAAACATGCAGACGAAGAATCGCGG
>JAEZPL010000478.1 GCA_023413605.1 Pseudomonadota bacterium | reverse complement strand
TTCCTGAAGGGGCCGATCACCACGCCCCAGGGCTATGGCAACAAATCGCTGAACGTCACCGCGCGCACCACGCTGGGGCTGTTCGCCAACGTCCGGCCCTGCGTGGCCTACCACCCCTACGTCCGCTCCCGCCACGCGCGCATGGACGTGGTCATCATCCGCGAGAACGAGGAAGACCTGTACGCCGGCATCGAGCACCGGCAGACCGACGACGTGATCCAGTCGGTGAAGCTGATCTCCCGGCCGGGGTCGGAGCGCATCGTGCGCTACGCCTTCGACTACGCCCGCGCCAACCAGCGGCGCAAGGTGACGGCCTTCGTCAAGGACAACGTCATGAAGATGACGGATGGCCTGTTCCTGAAGATCTTCCACGAGATCGCCGCCGAGTATCCGGAGATCAAGGCCGACCACATGATCGTGGACATCGGCGCCGCCCGGCTGGCCGACCAGCCGGAACGGTTCGACGTCATCGTGACGCTGAACCTGTACGGCGACATCGTCGCCGACATCGCGGCGCAGATCACCGGCTCGGTCGGGCTGGCCGGTTCCGCCAACGTCGGCGACGCCTGCGCCATGTTCGAGGCCATCCATGGATCCGCCCCGATGATCGCGGGGCAGGGGATCGCCAACCCCTCCGGCCTGCTGATGGCAGCCGTGATGATGCTGGTCCACATCGGGCAGGGCGACGTCGCCGCCCGCATCCACAACGCCTGGCTCAAGACCCTTGAGGACGGCGTCCATACGGTGGACATCTTCGCCCGCGGGGTCAGCCGCCGCCGGGTCGGCACCCAGGCCTTCGCCCAGGCGGTGGTGGAGCGGCTGGGGCAGATGCCCGTGACGATGCCCAGCGTCGGTTACGCCGTCACCGCCCGCCCGGCCTACGAGGCCGGTGTGCGCCTTTCCCCCCGCCGCACCGCGCTGAAGGAGTTGGTCGGGGTCGACGTGTTCCTGCACTGGCCGGGCGGCAGCCCGGACGAGTTGGCCGGGCTGGTGCTGCCGCTGGCTACCCCGGCGCTCACGCTGGCCAGCATCTCCAACCGGTCGCAGAAGGTCTGGCCGGACGGCAACGCCGACGTTTTCTACACCGACCATTGGCGCTGCCGTTTCACCTCCCACGACGGCGCCACCGTCACCCACGCCGACATCGTGGAACTCCTGGGCCGGCTCGCCGCGGGCGGGTTGGACTTCACCCAGACGGAAAACCTCTGCAACTTCGACGGCAAATCCGGCTTTTCGGCGGCGTAGCGCCGTTTCCAAAAGGTCCTGGCCGTTCGGAAACGGTCTCGGCCGCGACGGCTGACGCGGCCCTTCAGGGCCGAAGCCCGCGTGGCGTATGAACGCAGCGATCCGATCTTTTCGGATCGCGCATAAAGCTGGAGCGGTGGAATAATCGTCCCCATTGGGGCGTCCTGGAGGGCAGGACGTCCTTCGCCGGGAGCGCATCCATGCCGCCGCCCAATCCACCCGCCGATCCGCCTTCGGGCGGCAAAGCCGATGACCGGGCCATCGCTGCCCAAGTGGCGAGCCATGTGCCGCGTCTGCGCCGATACGCCGCGGCGCTGGTCGGCAATCTGGCCGATGCCGACGACCTCGTGCAGGACTGCGTGGAAAAGGCGCTGGCCAACCGGCACGCGCTGCGCGACGTCTCCCGGCTCGGCGGGTGGCTGCTGTCGATCCTGCACAACCTGCACGTCTCCGGCCTGCGCTGGCGGCAGCGACGGGGGGCGGAGGTGCCGGTGGACGACCTCGCCGACGATCTGGCGCTCAGCGCCGAGCCCGGTGACCGCGGGGAGGTGCGCGATTTCGTCCGCGCCTTCGCCCAGCTGTCGGAGGAGCACCGGACCGTGCTGCTGCTGACCGGTCTGGAGGGGCTGTCCTATCGCGAGGTGGCGGAGGTTCTGGAGGTGCCGATCGGCACCGTCATGTCCCGGCTGGCCCGCGCGCGGGAACGGCTGCGCGTCCTGCTGGACGGCGGCACGGAGCAGGTGGTGAGGAGGATCAAGTGATGAACACCGGGAATGGAGCGGGGAAGGAGGCCCCCGTGACCGAGGCCGACCTGCACGCCTGGCTGGACGGCGAACTGCCCGAGGAGCGGCGGCCCGACATCGAACGCCACCTCGCCGACAATCCCGAACTGGCCCGCCGGTTCGAACGGTATCGCGCCCAGCGGGCGATGCTCGGCCGCGCCTTCGGCCCGCTGATCGACCGCCCATTGCCGGAGGCGCTGAAGCCGCCCTACGCCGAGGCCGCCCGGCCGGGCCATCGCCGCCGCGGGCGGTTGTGGGCGTTGGCGCTTGCGGCATCGCTGCTGCTGTTCCTGACCGGCGGGGCCACCGGCTGGCTGGTGCGCGGCTGGACCGGCGGCGGGTCCGGTGGGACGGCGGCCTTCGTCGCCGACGCCGTGTCCGCTCACCGCGTCTTCGTGGCGGAGGTCCGTCACCCCGTCGAGGTCGGGGCCGACCAGGAGGCCCATCTTGTGGCGTGGCTGTCCAAGCGGCTGGGCAAGACGCTGCGGGCGCCGCGCCTCGCCGCGCACGGCTATGACCTTGTGGGCGGGCGCCTGCTGTCCGACGCCCAGGGGCCGGCGGCCCAGTTGATGTACCAGGATGCGGCGGGTCGCCGCATCACGCTGTACGTCCGGCCGTCCTCGAACGGATCGGACACGTCCTTCCGTTTTGCCCAGGACGGCAACGTTCAAGCTTTTTACTGGCGGGACAATGGCTTGGCGTGGGCCGTTTCGGGTGACCTCGACCGCGTCACCCTTTCGAGTATAGCCGAGGAGGTGTATGGAGCGTTGAACTCATAAGACCCACAGACTTATGCACAGGAATGTTGTTTAAGCCCCCTATCCCTCAAAGTCGCCATCTGGTAGGTTTGCACCTGCTTGGCACAAAATATTGCGCCTTATGGAAAACGGCCGTCTGGCCGAAAGGTATATTGGTTAACCAGGGCACCGGTTACCGGACCACGGGAGACAGGGGATGAGTTGGACGGACGAACGAGTTCAGCAGCTGAAGGACCTCTGGGGCCAGGGCCTGAGCGCGAGTGAAATCGCGGACATCCTGGGAGACATCACCCGCAACGCCGTGATCGGAAAGGCGCATCGTCTGGGTCTGTCGGGCCGGCCTTCGCCGATCAAGAAGAAGCCCACCCGCGGTGCGACGATCCTCGCTCTGACCGAGCGCATGTGCAAATGGCCGGTCGGCGACCCGAAGCACCAGGATTTCCATTTCTGCGGCAAGCCCTCGCTGGCGGGCCTGCCTTACTGCGCGGAACACGCCGCGGTGGCCTACCAGCCGGCCTCCTCCGGCAAGAAGCGCGACGAAGACCGCAGCATCGGCGCGGCCTGACCGGGCAGCGCGTTTTCCGGTATCCGGGCGTTCCGATCGAGAGCGCCCGGCCGGCCGCATCCTCCTCCGTATAAGGAGGGATGCCTTTCACATCAGACCGGCATCGCCTTGATGGCCGACCATGTGCCGGCGACCAACGCCACCGACACGCCCGTCGCAACGGCGCCCAGCCCGAGCCCGGCCACGACGGCCAGCCCGTCCCGCGCGATCAGCCCCAGCGCGATCACCAGCACCGCCAGCCCCGGCAGGGTGTTCCCGAAGGGAATGGGCAGGGCGATCAGCACCCCCATCACCAGCACGAAGACGCCCAGCGGCCGCAGCACGCCCGCACGCGTCATCGACGGATAGCGCGTCCGCAAGGCCCGCTCGATCCGCTCGATCAGCGGGGTGCCTTTCTCGACGATCTTGTCCAGGGCGCTGCGGGGCACACGGCGGCGGCCGATCCAATGGGGCATCTGCAACTGGTCGCGCCCCAGGATCATCTGCACCGCGACCAGCGCCAGCACCGTGCCGAACAGGAAACCCGCGGGAATGCCGGGCGTCGGCACGATGGCCGGAACCGCCAGCGTCAGCAACAGGAAGCCCGGTGCCCGGTCGCCGAGATGGCCGAACACCTCGCTCAGCGTCGGCTTCTCCCCGGTCATCCGCTCGCGCAGGCGCTTCAACTGTGCGGATGCGTCGTTCCGATCCCCGCGGTCCCGATCCTTCCCGTCCATACCCTTTTCCCAACCATTCTGGTTGCGTGGATGTGGTGCCGCAACACGGGTTGGAAAAGGGGCGTCCGGAAAGGAGCGATACGGCCGGCGCATGAAGGCTTCCATGTTCGGCCGGCCGAATCTCCCATTCGCACATGGCTGCGCCATGTGCTGTCGGGTTTGAACCGAAGGCGTTTGATGAAAGGCATCAAACGCCTTCGGTATGATCCCGTCAGTAGTCCTGCACGTCGTGCTTCAGTTGAACGAGACGGCCGGTCAGCAGCGACAGCATCAACTGCACCACCGTCTCGTGGACGATCAGCGTGTGGTGGTTGCCGCTGTCCTGCATATGCTGGCGCAGCGCCTCGCGCACCTTGGCGACGCCGGTGACGTCGATCAGAACATCCACCGTCTCGCCAAGCCGGGCGAGGTCCATGAAATTGGTCGTGGTGGTGATGCCCCTGGAGCGGGCAAGCCTCATCCCCGGTGCGTCGGCGTCCAGGTCGGCCACGCCCAGCAGACTCACGAAGGGGGCGTCCATCAGCTTTTCCAGCAGGGGCGTTCCGGTTTCGCCGGCGCCGATCACGGCGATGCGGAAGGTGTCCTTGGCCATTGGGTGTTCTCGAAGTCCGGTTCTGTGTCGGTGTGTGTGCGGAGGCAACAAAAAAGCGGGGAGCCGAAGCTCCCCGCCGCAACCTTACATCGGCGCACGTCCCGTTTGACCGGGACGAGGCGTCGCACCTGGATTTTGTTACGCCCAGGCGGCCATCTTCTTCTGCAGGTTCTCGTCCAGCTTGTCGAGGAACTGCTTGGTGGTCAGCCAGGGCTGCTCCGGACCGATGAGGATGGCGAGATCCTTGGTCATGAAGCCGGACTCGACGGTCTCGACGCAGACGCGCTCCAGCGTCTGGGCGAACTTGACGACGTCCGGGGTGTCGTCGAACTTGCCGCGGTAGGCGAGGCCCTGCGTCCAGGCGTAGATCGACGCGATCGGGTTGGTCGACGTCTCCTTGCCCTTCTGGTGCTCGCGGTAGTGGCGGGTCACCGTGCCGTGGGCGGCTTCGGCCTCGACGGTCTTGCCGTCCGGCGTGACCAGCACCGAGGTCATCAGGCCCAGCGAGCCGAAGCCCTGCGCCACGACGTCCGACTCCACGTCGCCGTCGTAGTTCTTGCACGCCCACACGAAGCCGCCTTCCCACTTCAGCGCGGAGGCGACCATGTCGTCGATCAGGCGGTGCTCGTAGACCAGGCCCTTCGCCTTGAACTGGGCGGCGTAGGTCTCCTCGAAGACCTTCTGGAAGATGTCCTTGAAGCGTCCGTCGTAGGCCTTCAGGATCGTGTTCTTCGTGGACAGGTAGACCGAGTAGCCGCGCTCCAGGCCGTACATGAAGCTGGAATGGGCGAAGCCTTCGATCGACTCATCCAGGTTGTACATGCCCATGGCGACGCCGGCGCCCGGGAAGTCGTAGACTTCGTGCTCGATGGCCTCGCCGCCGTCTTCCGGCGTGAACTTGATGGTCAGCTTGCCCTTGCCCGGAACGACGAAGTCCGTGGCCTTGTACTGGTCGCCGAAGGCGTGGCGGCCGATGATGATCGGCTTGGTCCAGCCCGGCACATAGCGCGGAACGTTCGAGCAGACGATCGGCTCGCGGAAGACGGTGCCGCCAAGAATGTTGCGGATGGTGCCGTTCGGCGACTTCCACATCTTCTTGAGGTTGAACTCCTTCACCCGCGCCTCGTCCGGGGTGATGGTCGCGCACTTCACGCCGACGCCATACTGCTTGATCGCGTTGGCGGACTCGACCGTAACCTTGTCGTCCGTCTTGTCGCGGTTCTCGATACCCAGGTCATAGTACTTCAGGTCGATGTCCAGGTACGGCAGGATCAGCTTGTCCTTGATGAACTGCCAGATGATGCGCGTCATCTCGTCGCCGTCGAGCTCGACGACCGGATTGGCTACCTTAATCTTCGTCATGGGTGCGAGTTCTCCCCGAACGGGTAGGGGTTGTCTTATCCTTTGGGCGCCGGGCGCGCTAACCGGATGGCGTTGGCCGGGTTACCGCTTGTGGGGCAGTTCCCGGCTCCCCGGACGAAAGTGGATGGCGGTTATATAGCACCGGGCCGCCAATGAAAGAAAGGACCGGTGGGGGCGAAAGCACCCAATGTCGCATGGAAAATGACTCAAATGTGCAGGATTGGTCCTACCACTTGCCTTTTTCAGAGCTTTTGCGAACGAATCTTCAGCGATGGCTCCGGTTCGTGCGCCAATGTGTCGAACACGTCGTCCACCTCGTCCACCACGGAGAAGAGGGCGCGGTGGCTGGCCTGCGCGAAGCCCTGCGCCACCATGTGGTCGACCAGGCCGAGCAGCGGGCGCCAGTAGCCGTCCACATCCACGACGACGATCGGCTTGTCGTGCAGGCGCAGTTGCTTCCAGGTCAGGATTTCGAAGGCCTCGTCCATGGTGCCGAAGCCGCCGGGCAGCACGACGAAGGCGTCGGACCGGTCGACCATCAGGCGCTTGCGCGTGTGCATGCTGTCCACGACCAGCAGCTCGGTCAGGCCGGTGTGCTCCACCTCGGCGGACTGGATGTGCTCGGGGATGATGCCGACGACCGACCCGCCAGCGGCCAGCGCGGCGTCGGCCATGATGCCCATCAGCCCGACCCGTCCGCCGCCATAGACCAGCTGAATATCCCGCCGGGCCAGCCCCTCGCCCAACGCGTGGGCAGCGTCCTTATAGATGCCGGCGACGCGGCTGGATGAACCGCAATAGACGCACACGGACTTCGGGGCTTTCATGGCTCACCCTTTCTCGCCGGTTGGGTACTCGTTCCGATCAGTGGTTGTGGGCGCCGTCCGTGCACAGCTAGGGGAGGGAATAACTTGCCCCGCTCCAGCGTCTATTCGGACGACAGGCATCGTTCCATCGGGCATCGTTCCATCGGGCATCGTTCCATCGGGAGAAACCACATGGACTCGCGCGTCGTCAACGCTTCGGCAGCCATTTCGGTTGCGGCTCTCCTCTTCCTCGGTTTCGGCGGCACCGTGGGCACCGCGGCCAGCGCCGACCCGACGACCCAGGTGAAACAACGCGAGCAGACGATGAAGAGCATGGGCGGCGGACTGCAAACCGTCGCCAAGTTCGTGAAGGGGGAGGCCGGAACCGTCGCCGACGTCCAGAAGGCGGTGGCGGCCATCGTCGAGGCCTCCTCGAAGGACCCCAACATGGTCTTCCCGCAGGGCACCGCCATCGGGGTGTCGGACAGCGAAGCGAAACCGGAGCTTTGGCAGAACTGGCCGAAGGCCATGGAGTACTGGAACGGGCTGAAGCCGGCGACGGCCCGCCTCAACGAAGCCGCGAACAGCGGCGACCGTGCGCAGATCGCCCAGGCGATGCAGGGCGTTTCCAAGGTCTGCGGCGGCTGCCACGAAGATTTCCGACAGAAGAAGCAGTGACCGATGGCGTCGCGGCGCTTCGTCTTCGCTTCCCTCCTCGCGGCGGCGCTCGCATCGGGTGTTGCCGGTGGCGCGCTGGCCGCTGCCGAAAGCGAATCCGGCGATCCGAGTGAGGCCGACCACAGCGAGATCGGCCAGACGGACGCTGGTCAACTGGACGCGGGCCACCCTGAAGCGGACCAGCCCGAAGCCGCCCCGGCCGGCGCCAACCCGAACGCGGACGACCCCGTGGCCCGCGGCGCCTACCTGTTCAACGCGGCCGGCTGCTACGGCTGCCACACCGACGAGAAGGGCGGGGGCCGTCCGCTGGCCGGGGGAAGGGCGCTCGCCACGCCCTTCGGCACCTTCTACCCGCCCAACATCACGCCGGACCCGGACCATGGCATCGGCCGCTGGTCCGATGCGGACTTCATCCGTGCGCTGCGCGAGGGCAAGGGACCGGACGGGGCCACTCTCTACCCGGCCTTTCCCTACACCAGCTACACACGGATGACCGACCGCGACCTGCTGGACCTCAAGGCCTATCTTTTCACGCGGGAGGCGGTTCCGGCCCCCGACAAGCCGCATGACCTTTGGCCGCCCTTCTCCTGGCGTTTCCTGCTGGCCGGGTGGCAGTGGATGTATCTGGGCGAGCAGGGGCCGCGGCCCGACGACCCGTCCAAATCGGCGGAGTGGAACCGTGGGCGCTATCTGGTGGACGCGGTCGCCCATTGCGGGGAATGCCACACGCCGCGCACGACGCTTGGCGGATCGGACCGCGACCGCTATCTGGGCGGCAACCCCAAGGGGCCGGATGGCGCCAAGGTGCCCAACATCACGCCGCATCCGAAATCCGGCATCGGCGGCTGGACGCCCGGCGACGTCACGCTGCTTCTGGAAACCGGCCTGACGCCGGACGGAGACGTGGTGGGCGACGCTATGGGCGAGGTGGTGCGCAACTCCTCCTCGAAACTGACGGCGGAGGACCGGGCGGCCATCGCCGCCTACCTGCAATCCGTTGCGCCTCTGGAATGAGCCGCGGAAAAGCCGGCGCGAAGGCGGTGGAATTCGCCCTTGCGGGTATGCGTCTGATCCATCGGCGGTGTTCTGTTCGGCCAGGGCGATCTGCTATTCTGTGGGAAGCCGGCGTGCAAGCCGGCGGTGATGCGGCGGTGCTCCCGTGAATCAGGCTCTCCTCTTCGGCGGTGTCGCGACGGTCCTGGCCGTAGGGGCGACCGCCTATGTGTCGTACAACCCAACGCTCCTGACGCCGTCACGGCCGGCCGACACCACCGTGGCGCTGGGCAGCGCGACGCCTGCTGCTCCCCCGGCTGTGAAGCCGGGCGATCCAAAGCCGGCGCCACAAAACGCCGCCATCGGACCGCGTTTCGACATCGTCCGGGTCGCCCCCGACGGTGCGGTGGTCATCGCCGGCCGCGCGACACCCGGCGCCCTGGTCACCGTCCGCGACGGAGAACGGGCGCTGGGCACCGTGACCGCCGACGCGCGGGGCGAATGGGTGCTGTTGCCGGACCAGCCGCTGTCCCCCGGTAGCCGCGAATTGAGCCTGTTCGAGAAGGTGTCGGATCAGGCGGAACCGATGCCGGCCGAGCGCGTCGTCGTCGTCATGGTGCCCGACCCGCAACCGCCGGCACCCGGCGGCGCCTCGTCCGACCAGCCGGTCGGCCCATTGGCCGTTGCCGTCCCGCGCGATGGTTTGGGAGCGAGTACCGTCCTGCAAGCGCCCAAAGGGGGAACCGCGGTGACGCGGGGCCTCGGCGTCGCCGCTCCGCAGCCGCCGGGGGGGGTGACGTTGGAGAGCATGGACTACGATTCCGCCGGCCATGTCGCGATGGGCGGGCGGGCGCAGCCCGGCAGCGCGGTTCAGCTGTATCTCGACAACCTGCTCGTCGGGCGCGCCGCGACCGATCCGGACGGCCATTGGCGCCTCAGCCCCGAACGGGCGATCAACCCGGGCGTCTACACGCTGCGCGCCGATCAGGTGACCGACTCGGGCAAGGTGACCGCCCGAGTCGAGCTGCCCGTCCAGGTGTCGGAGGTGCCGGCGAACCTTCCGGAAGGCCGGTCGATGGTCGTTCAGCCCGGCAACAGCCTGTGGCGGATCGCCCGCGCCACCTATGGGCACGGCGTGCAGTACACGCTGATCTACGAAGCCAACCGCAACCACATCCGCGACCCGGACCTGATCTATCCCGGCCAGATCTTCGCCCTGCCAGTGTTGAACTGATTCGGGCGAAGGCCTTAGGCCGGGCGGCTTACAGGTAGGGTGCGAGCAGCCGCAGGAACGGACGCGCTTCCTGTACGGCCAGCACGGTCTGGTGGATCAGGTCTTCCGGCGTGGCCTGGCCATCGACCTGCGCTTCGGAAAACAGCAGGATCTTCTGCCCTTCCTGGACCAGGAACGTGACGTGCTTCAGGCCCTGGATGCTGCGCAGGATGCTCAGCAGCTGCCGGCGGCGGTCCGGCGACTGGGCGGTGTAGGGGATGTGCCCGACCTCCGCCCAGAGCTGCGTGCGCGAGCGTTCCCCGTCGAAGCTGACGGCGATGTTGAAAGGCAGCCCCTCCGCCACGAAATGCAGGCGCGCCGGGCGCGGCGGCTTGGCGATCCCCAGTACGCCTTCCGGCGTCATGATGAAGGTTTCGGGGTTGAAGGGCAGTGCGGTCTGCGAGACCTCCGCGAGCGACGGCATGGCCTGAAGGCGGGCGGCGGGAACGGACACGGGGGTTCGCTCATTCTGTGGTTGGCTGACGTGAGTCTCCGCCCTGGCTGCTAAAATTCTGTAAAGGGCGGGGGAGGGCGTCTAGAATGCGCCGCTCCAACGATCCGAGGGTAAAGTAACCGGCGATGTCCGCCATCGATACCGTAGTCGTTCCGATCCACCGCGCCGGCTGGCCCTTCATCGCCGCTTTCGCCGTGGTCTCCCTGGTTCTCGGGCTTGCCGTCGCCGCGCCTTTGGGCTGGCTGGGGCTCGTGCTGACCCTGTGGTGCGCGTATTTCTTCCGCGACCCCGACCGCGTGACGCCAACGCGCCCCGGCCTGCTGGTCAGCCCGGCCGATGGCCGCGTGACCATGATCGTGCCGGCCGTTCCGCCGCCGGAACTCGGCATGGGCGATTCGCCGCGCACCCGCATCAGCATCTTCCTCAACGTCTTCAACGTCCATGTCAACCGGGTGCCGGCCGACGGAACGGTGGTGGCGGCCGAGTACCACAAGGGCACGTTCGTGAACGCCGCCCTGGACAAGGCCAGCGAGGAGAACGAGCGCGCCGCCTTCCGCCACCGCCTGCCGGATGGGCGCGAGATCGCCTATGTGCAGATCGCCGGGCTGGTCGCGCGCCGTATCCTGTTCTGGGTCAAGCCCGGGCAGGAGGTGAAGGCGGGTGAGCGTTTCGGCCTGATCCGTTTCGGCAGCCGCACCGACGTCTATCTGCCGGACGGCGTGATGCCGCTGGTCTGCGTCGGGCAGACGGCCATAGGCGGCGAGACGATCCTGGCCGACCTGAACTCCGACGAACCGCAACGACAGGGAGATGTGCGCCGATGAAGCGACCGGTCTTCAAGCCGGCAGTATTCCGCAAGCGCCGGGCGCGCCGTCCGCACCCGCGGCTGAAGGGGTTGTCGATCAACCACCTTCTGCCGAACGTGCTGACGGTGCTGGCGCTGTGCTCCGGCCTGACGGCCATCCGCTTCGCCATGCACGAGCGGTGGGAGCAGGCGGTGATCTGCATCGTCATCGCGGCGATCCTCGACGCGCTGGACGGCCGGATCGCCCGCCTGCTGAACGGGCAGAGCAAGTTCGGGGCCGAGTTGGACAGCCTGTCCGACGTCATCAGCTTCGGCGTCGCCCCCGCCTTCATGATGTATCTGTGGGCGCTGAACGGGGCGGGCAGCCTGGGCTGGATCGCGGCCATGGCCTACGCCGTCTGCGCGGCGCTGCGGTTGGCGCGGTTCAATTCGCGGCTGGGCGACGTGGACCTGCCGCCCTGGGCCTTCAACTACTTCACCGGCGTGCCGGCCCCGGCGGGCGCGGGCCTGGCCGTTCTGCCGATGGTCGTCGGGTTCGAGGCCGGGCCGGAGATCGCAGGCCATCCGGCCATCGTGGTTCCCTGGACGCTGCTGGTCGGCGGCCTGATGGTCAGCACGCTGCCCACCTTCTCCGGCAAGGGGATGCGCGTCCCCACCCACTACGTGGTGCCGGCGCTGGTCGGGGTGGGGCTGCTCGCCGCCTCCCTGGTCAGCCAGCCGTGGTGGACGCTGTCCTTCGTCGGTCTGGTCTACCTTGCCAGCCTGCCGTTCTCCGTGGCGCAGTTCCGCAAGCTGCAACGCGCCGCCCAGATGATGAAGGAAGCCGAGGAACCGGTCGTCACTGCCGGACCCGGCGACACGGCGCCAAGCAACACGGGGGCGTCCTCGCCGGGGGCGAAGACGACCACCGAATAGCGTGTGCGGTACGCCGGTCGCCGTCGTCAGTCGGCGGCGGCCGGCAGATCGCCGGGAAGATCGCCTGGGACGGTGCGTTCGAACACCGTGACCTGCGTGACCATGGGGATCTGGCGCAGGCGGTTGCCGACGTGATTCGATTCGGCCCGGACCATGCCGACGACCTCGACCTCCACCGCCACCCGGTCGCCGATCAGTCGGCTGGTCAGCGACAGAGGGACGAGCCCGCGCTTGGCGAACAGCTCAAGCACGCGGGGCAATGTGCCGGGATCGGCATCCGCCTCGACGGCGAAGGCGACGCAGCGGTTGGGATCGGTCGGGCGGGATTCAGCGGCGGGCGCCGCCAGGACGACGGTGGACATGATGCACACTTACCGTGGTGTGGGTCGGAAAAAGCAGACGAGCGAAAACCCCGGCTCTCACGCGAGAACCGGGCTGCTAATTCGCAGACCCAGGGTAAGGTGACGTTCAGACATGCCCGGCAGGATAGGGCGGGATGGCGGGGCGGTCAACGCCCTCGATGACAGAAGAACCGGAGAGAGGGAAAGCGCCATGACCGATAAGGACATCCTCATCCGTTCGGCGGAGCCCGACGACGCGCCCGAGATGGCGCACCTGATCGACATGGCCGGCGGCGGCGTCTACGAATTTCTGCTGGACGGGCTGGTGCCCGGACTGACCGCTGCGGAGATGCTGGTGCCGGGGCTGGCCGGTACGTCGGGCAGCTTTTCGCACCGCCATTCCGGTGTGGCGGAGGCGAAGGGGCGGATCGTCGGCGTGGTGCACGCCTATCCCGTGGATTGGATCAGGACCCAGGACTACACGGGCCTTCCCCTGGACCGGCTGGCCCACATGGCCGCCTTCAACGAGACGCAGGACTGGGGCAGCTATTTCCTGTCGGCACTGGCGGTCGAGCCGTCCTGGCGGCGCCGCGGCATCGCCGGGCGGCTTCTGAACTGGGTCTATGGCCGGGCGCGGTCCGGCGGCTTCGATCGCGTGACCCTGCATGTGTGGGCCGACAACACAGGCGCGCAGCATCTCTACGCCAAGGAAGGATTTCAAGAAATCGCCCGCGCCGATGTCCCCTGGCACGAGCGCCTGCCGCACCAGGGCGGGAGCGTGCTGATGCGGAGGAGTGTCTGAGCCCGCGCGTTTGCGAATTCAAAACGTCGGTTCGTCGTCGCTCCCGATGGTTTCAGAATGTAAGCACGCTTACAATCAAGTTCCATGATCTTCCCGATCATGGAACTTAATGTCGCAATATGCTGTCGTTGACGGCCTCGATTGCTGGAAATACAGTGAAGAAAGGGCAACGATTCTGTTTTTCATGGGGTCCCTTTGATGGTTAATGAATTATTTATTCATATCGGTTCTGTTCCTTCTGGTTTTCGTATGAAAGGGTGATTTGCAACTTCAGATTACAGGCCCCGCGATGGGGAGTGTTCGGGCATCCGCTGTGGCACAATTCCCCGAAGCCTTCAGTTCCTGAAGATCGGCAATCCTCATGAAGATCGATCTCACCAAATTCTTCGGTCTCTCCCAATTGCTCCAGAAGAAGGGCACGTCGGGCGCTGGCGGACCGGCGGGGGAGAGGGAGCGCGAGGCCGACGTTTCCCTCCGCCACCGGGAACAGATCGGCAAGCTGTTCGAACGGATGGACGGGCGCACGATCCAGGTCCTGTTGAGGGGGCTTGAAGTCGGCGAACTGGACAATCTGGGTCCTGGGCTCGACCGCACGCAGCTTCTGGAGACGCTGCGCCCCGTGCTTCGGCGGGAAAACGTGCTGCGCACGCCGACTTTGTGGCGCCGGGTCTGCCAGCACGCCGAGCATCTGTTCTTCAACCGTGTGGACCGCTACCCGGGCGCCCAATGGCACGTCACGCGCCCCCTGGTCAGGGCGCTCGAAGGGGTGCTCGAAACGGAAATGCCGGCCTGGAACGGCTTCAAGGAACGCTACGCGCGGGCCACCTCGCCTCAGGAACGCGTCAACACGACGGTGAAGGCCGCCAGCGCGGTGAGCGCGTTCCTCCGTTTGCCGGACCGGGTGAACTGGGAGCCGCAACTCTGCAAGGCCAGCGGGTTGTCCAACGAACAGGTCGTCAGCGCGCTCGATGTGCTCGCCGGCTGCTTCGCCATGGCGTGCTGGAACCTGGATGTGCAGAAGCTGGTGTTCGGCCGGGATTACGAAGAGATCGACTCCTATTATTTCTCGCCGTCCCGCAACAAGGAACGGGTGGATCTCAGCGACGAGCAGGTTGAAAAGCTGAGCAATCTGACGAACGCCCTGCCGGACGACGATAAGGAATACTGCCATTTCCTGCTGAGCCAGGTTTCGGTCGACCTGAAGGACAGCGCGGCTGTGTTGAAGGTGTTTCCGCCTGTGGTCCGGCGCGAGATGCCGGAACGCCTGGAAAAGCAACCCTACTCCACGGTGATCGACATGTTCGTCGCCGCCATCGAACGGCAGACGCGGGATGCCCTGGCCGAAATTTCCGATTGGCGCAAACACGGCATCGCCGACCCACGCTTTGCCGACGTGACGGGAAACCTGCACAACGGAATCAACGCCATCGACCGGAACATGCATTACCTGTTCTGGGTCGTCCGCGTACGGCAGGACAGCGGCTTTTCAAAGCGTGTCGAAAAGGCGCGACTGTCGCTCTGCCTCGCCATCGCGAACGTTCTGCTGCCCCATGGCGTCGCGGCTTTGGAATCGTCTCTGGGCGGCCGTTCCCCCCTGGAGGTCGGTCCGGCAGGGGAGAGCGAAAAGCTTCTGGCCTCCCTGCTGGGGACCGCTTGGCGCATGGCGGAGACGGGCGGGCAGAATCTCGCGGCGGCCGGGGCCAAGGATCAGGTCTTTGCCCTTCTGTCGCGCGCCGCGAACGACTTCCGCCCGGCGATGTTCATGCCGAACGCACCGGACGGTGCGGGAGTGGTTGCCGCCCTGACGCATTTCGTGTGCGTGGCCGGGCGCTTCGGCTCGCTGGGCACCGTGCACGACCTGAGAGACCGCCTCGGTCCCGTGTGGGGCCGCATCCCGGAACTCTGGCCCTGCCGCGACGGAACCCGCACCTGCTGCCGCGCGCTGGTACGGCGGCCCGCATAGTCGCGCAACGGCTGGCTGCAAAAAGAAAGGGCGGGAATCCGCGATTCCCGCCCTTTGCCGGATCGACCGCCCCGGAGGGGGCCGGTGTTACCGTCCGCCCGCCTTCAACTGGTCGCGGGTCAGCCAGAACACCTCGCCGAAGCTGTTGGCGGTCTCCACCCAGAAGAAATCCAGGTCCGGATACTCGGCCTCCAGGATCTCGCGGCCGGTGCCGAATTCGCACAGCAGGCCGCCTTCCGGCGTCAGGTGCTTCGGCGCCTCCTTCAGGATGCGGCGGACGATGTCCAGCCCGTCGTCGCCCGACGCCAGCGCCATTTCCGGCTCGTGCCGGAACTCCGGCGGCAGGCTGGCCATGGCCTCCGCATCCACGTAGGGCGGGTTGGTGATGATGACGTCGTATTTGCGGTTCTTCAGGGGCGCGAACAGGTCGCCCTGGTGCAGCGCGATGCGGTCCTCATAGCCGCTGTCGGCGACATTGCGCTTGGCGACCTCCAGCGCGTCGGCGGAGAGGTCCACCGCGTCCACCTGCGCTTCCGGGAAGATGCGTGCCGCGAGGATGGCGAGGCAGCCGGAGCCGGTGCACAGGTCCAGCACACGCTCCACCTCCGTCGGGTCCTCCACCAGCGTGAAGTCGTCGCCGCCGATGAGGTCGGAGAACAGGATCTCGCCGATGTAGGAGCGCGGCACGATCACCCGCTCGTCCACATAGAAGGGGATGCCCTGGATGTAGGCCTTGTTCAGCAGGTACGAGGCCGGCTTGCGCGTGGTTACGCGGGCGTGCAGCAGGTCTGCGACCTTCTGCCGCTCCGGCGTGGTCAGCCGGGCGTCCAGATAGGGTTCCAACTGGTCGATGGGCAGGTTCAGCCCTTCCAGCACCATGAACACCGCCTCGTCATAGGCGTTGGAGGTGCCGTGGCCATAGTCGATGTCCGCTTCGTTGAAGCGGCTGACGCCGTAGCGGATCAGGTCGCGGACGGTGCGCAACTCGGCGGCGGCGTCCGTGGCGGTGGGGCCCAGGGATGTCTTGGTCACTTACAGGATCTCCAGAACGCTTTCCGGCGGACGGCCGACGCGGGCCTTGTCGCCCTTGACGACGATGGGACGCTCGATGGCGGTGGGGTTGGCAACCATGGCGGCGATCAGCGCGTCGCCGTCCAAATCCTTGGCGATTCCGGCCTCCGCGGCTTCCTTGGAGCGCAGGATGTCGCGCGGCCCCTTGCCCAGCTTGCCCAGGATGGCCGTCAGTTCGGCGACGGACGGCGGGGTCTTCAGATACTCCACGACCGTGGGCTCGACACCCTTGGACTGCAGCAGCTCCAGCGTCTGGCGCGACTTGGTGCAGCGCGGGTTGTGGTAGATGGTCACGTCGCTCATCCCGGAGCCTTTCCTGTTGGCGGGCTTCGTTCTCGTTACCCCGACAGATACACCCGCCCCGCGTGCCGCGCCAAGCCGCCATGCGAAAGGATGCCGTGCAACGCAACATCCCTTGCGTGACAAGGTCTGCGGGTGGCATTACCTTGCGCGCTCGCACTTATGA
>JAEZPL010000454.1 GCA_023413605.1 Pseudomonadota bacterium | reverse complement strand
GCCCTGCACGGTTTCGGCGATGGGGGCGTAATGCAGGACGACCATCGTCCGTTCCGTCTCCAACTGGCGCAGCGCGCTTTCCAGCCGCATGGCCTCGTTCACCGCCTCGTGGACGAACTGCTTGATGGTGGGCTCCCCGAAGGCGTCCAGCATGCGGTTTTCGAATCCGCCGCCGAAGCCCTTCACCCCGGCGAAGCCGACGCCGCGGATTTCCTGCGGGTTGCCGTCGAGGAAACGCACGCCGGCCTGTTCCAGGATGTGCTGAAGCTCCTCCACATGGCCGCATTCGTAGTCGTGATTGCCCAGCACGGCGACCACGGGAATGCCGATGCCGCGCAGGTCGTCGGCCAGCACCTCCGCCTCGCGCGGCTTGCCGTGGTTGGTCAGGTCGCCGGCCAGCACCAGCACGTCCGCCCGGTCGGCGATTTCGCGGAACAGCTCCCGGTACGGGTGGACGGAGGTCTCGCCCACATGGATGTCGCCGATGGCGGCGACCTTCAGAGTTCCTTCAGCCAGAGTCCCATCAGCCATGCTTCGTTTCTTCACCGACCACGTCGGCGAACCCCCATTCCGTGACGTCGATCCGATAATCCTCGCGCGAGAACAGCCGGCCCCGGCAGATTCGGGTCTGCGGCACCGGCAGCTTGCCGCGCTCGTGCAGGCGGTCCAGCAGTTCCTGCAACAGCCAATCGGGAATGTGGTCACGCTCCGTGGGGTAGATGAAGCGGAAGTTCAGGACGTGCATCAGCAGAACTTCCCAATACTGCTCCATGTGGCCGAGCAGGCGCTTCCAGTCGATGTGCTCGTGCTGCTTCAGGATCATGTGGGCGACGTCGGGGCCGTCGTATTTGTGCCGCATCTGCACGAAGGACTTGGAGAAGACCATTTCCGTCGGCGGGATCAGCTGCACGTCGGCCCCGCAGATGATGGCGCGATGGTCCTCCCCGAACCAGCGGTCGTTGACCGGGTTGATGGCGGCGGCTGAGTTGAAGATCACGTCGAAGAACAGTTTCCCGTGCTTGACCTTGCCGATCCAGCGCTCGTCCTCGATCTCCGTTTCGAAGCCACGGTCCTGGAAGAAGGCCAGGATGCGCGGAAAGTCGCCGCCCCGGCAGAACACGTCGATGTCCTTGGTCGGCCGCGTGATGCCGGTGTAGGCGCTGACGGCGTAGGTGCCGCCCAACAGGAACGGGATCTGCGATTCCTTCAGCAGTTTCAGGCTTTCCGTGTAGAAGGCCTCCGCTTCGGGGGAAACGTCGGCGCTGCCCTCGCGGGTGTCGTCCATCAAGCGGAATCTCCGTTGGCTGTTTCGCTCCTCAGCAGCAACCGCGCGCGTTCCGGGGGTCGTAGCGGCGGTCCTGGCAATAGCGGAAGAACTCCTCGTAGGTCATGACCGGCTCGTCGGGGTGCGTCTCCCGGCGGTGCGCGACGTAGGTGTCGTAGTCGGGGATGCCGACCATCAGCCGCGCCGTCCGGCGCATGGCGAGATACAGGTCCATCGCTTCCCGCATGTCTCATCCTCCCGTGCGTGCGGCGGCGCCGGCGCCCGCGGCCGGGCCGGTGACCTCGTGCGCGGTGGGCCGTGGCTCGGCCATGGCGCGGCGGATCCAGATCAGGCCGAAGATCACCATGGCGATGACCACCGCCATGAACAGGCCGGTCAGCGTGGCGTCCACATAGTCGTTGACGATGATGCGGCTCATCTCCTCCGCCGTCTTGGCGGGGGCCAGGATCCTCCCCTCCGCCGCGGCGGTGGAAAAGATGTCGGCGTGCGAGAGGAAGCCGATCTTGGGATCGGGGTGGAACAGCTTCTGCCAACCGGCGGTCAGGGTGCAGACCAGCAGCCACAGCATCGGCAGGATGGTCACCCAGGCGCCGGCCTGCCGCTTCATCTTGAACAGCACCACCGTCACCACGATCAGCGCGATGGCCGCCAGCATCTGGTTGGCGATGCCGAACAGCGGCCACAGCGTGTTGATGCCGCCCAACGGGTCGACCACGCCCTGGTAGAGGAAATAGCCCCACGCGGCCACGGCCAGCGAGGTGGCGACGAGATTGGCGGCCCAGGACTGGGTCTGCTTCATGACGGGAATGAAAGTGCCCAGCAGGTCCTGGATCATGAAGCGCAGCACGCGGGTGCCGGCGTCCACCGTGGTCAGGATGAACAGCGCCTCGAACAGGATGGCGAAATGGTACCAGAAGGCCATCAGCGCCTGCCCGCCCACCGCGCTGGACAGGATGTGCGCCATGCCGACGGCCAGCGTCGGCGCGCCGCCCGCGCGGGAGAGGATCGTGTGCTCGCCCACGTCGCGCGCGATCTGGTCAAGCGCGTCCGGCGTGATGGTGAAGCCCCAGCCGCTGATGACCTGGGCGGCCTGCGTGGTGTCGGTGCCGATCAGGGCCGGCGGGCTGTTCATGGCGAAATAGACGCCGGGATCCAGGATGCAGGCGGCGATCAGCGCCATGATGGCGACGAAGGCCTCCATCAGCATGCCGCCGTAGCCGATGAAGCGGGCCTGCGTCTCGTTCTCCAGCATCTTCGGCGTGGTGCCGGACGAGATCAGGGAATGGAAGCCCGACACCGCCCCGCAGGCGATGGTGATGAACAGGAACGGGAACAGCGCGCCGGAGAAGACCGGGCCGGTGCCGTCGATGTATTGCGTGACGGCCGGCATCTTCAGCTCCGGCCAGACGAACAGGATGCCGACGGCCAGCCCGAGGATCGCGCCGATCTTCAGGAAGGTCGACAGGTAGTCGCGCGGGGCCAGCAGGAACCACACCGGCAGCACCGAGGCGAAGAAGCCGTAGCCGATGATCATCAGCGCCAGCGCCGTGCCGGAATAGGTGAACAGCGGGGCCAGCGTGGGGCTCTCGCTCACCGTCTGGCCGAAGACGATGGACGCCATCAGCAGGACGAAGCCGATGACCGACATTTCCCCGATGCGGCCGGGGCG
This sequence comes from Pseudomonadota bacterium, assembly GCA_023413605.1. Lineage (GTDB taxonomy): Bacteria > Pseudomonadota > Alphaproteobacteria > Azospirillales > Azospirillaceae > Azospirillum. Next base: position 321 of record JAEZPL010000454.1, on the reverse strand, counting down.
GATATAGCGGCTGTAGACGCCCATCAGCATGGCGATGGGCAGCGTGGCGAAGACGGTGAAGGTGCCCCACGGGCTGCCGACCAGCGCCTTGACCACCACCAGGGCCAGCACGGCCACCAGGATGACCATGATCAGCAGCACGCCGATCATGGCGATCACGCCGGCCACCGGCCCCATCTCCATCCGCGCGATGTCGCCGAGCGACCGGCCGTCGCGCCGGGTGGAGGCGAACAGCACGACGAAGTCCTGCACGGCGCCGGCCAGAACCACGCCGATCAGGATCCACAGCGTGCCCGGCAGCCAGCCCATCTGCGCCGCCAG
>JAEZPL010000437.1 GCA_023413605.1 Pseudomonadota bacterium | reverse complement strand
ACGCCCGAGGGCACCGGGATCATGCCACCCGTCCCGACAGCGCGGCGATCACCGTGCCGACCAGGGCCGGATCGACCGGGCCGGTGATGCGCAAGCGCGCCGTCGCGAACTCGACCTCGATGAGACCGGCTGGTGGGGCCGCTGGCGCCGCTGTCGGCTCCGCCACCTCCTCCGGTGCCGGAGCGTCGGTGGCGACGGTGATCGGCATGAAGGCGGGCAGCCGGGGCTGCTGACCGAAGAACTGGCGGCGCCAGCGGTACAGCAGGCTGGCGTCCACGCCCAGGCGCCGGGCAACTTCGGTCGCCTTGACGTCCGGCTGGAACGCCTCTTCGACCAGCCGCAGCTTCTCCTTGTCGCTGAACTGCCGCCGCCGCTCCAGGCCCGTGATCACCTCGACGCGTTGGATAGTCATAGGGACTGCCATAGGGATAGCCATAGGGACAGGCCCATGATTCAGCTTCCCCGCTCGGTCACAAGGTGGCCCTCGGCGGAGGGGTACGTCCGGCGCGCGGCATCGGATCGATGATCGGCGCCGGCATTTTCGCCTTGCTCGGACAAGCGACTCTGATCGCCGGCAAGGACGTCCTCCTGAGCTTCCTGGCGGGAGGCGTCATCGCGCTGCTCGCAGGAAGCTCGTTCGCGCGGCTGTCGGCGCGCTATCCGGGGCGAGGCGGGCTGATCGACTATCTGGCCGAGGCGTTTCCCGGCAGCCTCTTTGCAAGGACCGTATCGCTTGTCTACCCCGTGACGCTTGTCGTCACGGTCGCGGTGGTCGGCAAGAGCTTCGGCGCCTACGCCGCCCAGTTGGCCTTCGACGCGCCCACCGGTTCCGTGGCCGCCGACGTCCTGACGGTGATGATGGTGCTCGCCATCGCCGGCATCAACATGGTGAGCACCGGCACGGTCGGGCGCATCGAAATCGCGCTCGTCATCACCAAGCTCGGCGTGCTCGTGCTGCTCATCGGCGCGAGCCTGGACCGCTTCGATCCGGAGCTTCTCGTCAGGATGCCGGGCGTCGGCTGGACGACGCTGATGTCGAGCATAGGGCTGACCTTCTTCGCCTATGCCGGCTTCGGCATGATGGCGAACGCCTCGGCAAGCGTCGCCGATCCCCGGAAGACCATGCCGCGGGCCATCTTCATCGCGATTGTCCTGGTCATTTTCTTCTATCTGGCGCTCGCGGCGGTCGTTCTCGACAATCTCTCGATGGACGAACTCCGGCGTTACGCCGATTCAGCCGTTGCCGTGGCGGCCCGCCCGGCGCTGGGCCAGATCGGCTACATCATCGTGACCTTCGGCGGACTGCTGGCGACGGCGTCGGCCACCAACGCGACCCTGTTCAGCATCCTCAACCTCAATGCCGATCTTGGCCGGCAGGGCACGCTTCCCCGCGCCTTCGACCGTGTCGTCCTGCACGCTCCGCTCGGCTTTGCCGGCTTGGTGGCCGCGGCACTGATCCTTGCCTTGGCCTTTCCGCTGAGCGCGATCGCCAGCCTCGCCGGGATGTTCTTCCTGATGGCCTATATTTCCGTGTTCGCGGCGCATTGGCGCCTGCGGCACGAGGCAGGTGGCCGACGCCTGTTCATCATTCTCGGAGCGGCCTTGATGGGCTGCGTGCTGATCGGCTCCGCCGTCAGCCTCGGCCGCGAGCAACCCGGCGCGCTGGCCCTCGGCGCCGTCATACTTCTGGCCTGCGCCGCCAGAGAATGGTGGCTCATGCACCGACGCTGAGAACCGGGAAGGACGCTCCCCGTTTCCGGCGGAGAGCTGTGGAGGAACGTGGGCGACGCGGTTCGAACGAGAGGCCGGGACCGCAGTCGCGGTTCAAAACAGACCGCAATCCGCCTTTATCAGGCCAATTCGGAGAGTTCCCGGTCGATGTCGGAAATGCGAGCAAGCAGCCGTTGCTTTTCCGCTTCCAGCGCCGCCCGGCGGCGGTCGTCTCGCGGCCTTGCGTTCGTCCGAATGCGCCGTTTGAACGCAATGATCTCGGTGCGGCGCATATCGGGGCGGATCACGCCTTCGGCGATGGCCTGGACGCGCTCCGCGTCGGACAGCGTGGCGGCGTGATAGACCACGGAGTAGCCCGCCGCCTCGACACCGGGCGGCAACAGGCCGGCGGTCACGGCGCGGTAGGCGGTCATGATCTGACTGCGGACGACCTTGCCGAAACGCAGGCGTTCGATCATGAGCGCAAACTGCTCCGCCGAAAGCTTCTTCTGCGCCTCATTCAGATGGCGACCGATGGCGAGGAAGCTTTTTTGTGCCTCCTCCCACAGCTGGTCGATGGCTTCGACATACTCGTCCGGCGTGGATGGGTCGGGCGACAGCACGTCGACCTGGCTCGATGGCCGATTCGACGGCAGCTGTTGCGCCAGAGGGGCGATGGACCGCTTGATCTCGTCCGCGTTGAACAGCTTGAGAGATGTCCGCTTAGCCATGCTCCGCCTCCATCAAGGGGGCCAAGTCTGCCGCGATGGCGCTGAAGTCTTCCCGGGCCTCGGGCGCCGCGAGCGGAGCGCCACTCCAGGAAGCCTGCTGATAGGCGGTTCGGGCCGGCAGGTCGGCGCTCAGCACGGGCACGCCCATCACCTCAAGCTGGGCGCGCGTGTGCCCGGTCACCTGGGCGCGCCGGTTGACCTGGGTGAGCACGGCGGCATGGGGGATTTTGCGGCGAACCATCTTGCCCGCCGACTCGATCAGTTCCTGGGTGCGCACCGCCTCGACGACATCCTTTCGATCGGTCTTGCACGGAATCAGCACCAGATCCGCCGTGCTGATGGCGTACAACATGCCTCGCTGCAGGGCGCCGGCCACATCGATCAGCACATAGTCGGAGCGTTTGACGGCGGCGCCCACACCGTCGATGACCGCTTCTTCCTCGACGAACGCACACGGGATCCCATTTTGGGAATCCGACAGCCAGTCGTGAAGATTGCGGTTGGGATCGGTGTCGATGCATTCGACGCTTCGGCCTTGCCGCCGAAGAAAGTCGGCGAGGCCGGCCGTCAGGGTGGTTTTCCCCGAGCCCCCTTTGGAGGTGGCGATTGCTATCACGGGCACGATGCCGCTCCGAGTTTGACCGGTCAAACAGGGCCAAAGTGCGTGAAAGCGGACCGGGGTGTCAATCGGATAGGGCTCGAAAGTTCCCCCACCCCGATCGCACGATGAGACGCGGGTCGCACGCGGCTGACGCAGCTTGCCGGGCCTGGACCATGATTAAACCTCAAGATGTCAATTTGGAAACCTGTGATTGACAGCGTGGCGGCACGCCAGTATGACGGTTTCCATCGTCAGCGGTTCCCCTTGGCGCAAGCCGGGGGATTAAAAGGGAACGACGGAAGAACGGGATTCCCCCGTGCAAGCCGTGGCTGTCCCCGCAACTGTGAGCGGTGAGTCGGTGCCAATCACGCCACTGGCCAGGGCCTTCAGGCCCGGTCGGGAAGGCGGCACCGATGTCGACCCGCGAGCCAGGAGACCTGCCGTTGACGGCGTCACTTTGCCTTCGGTCGGGGTGTGCCGGGGGTGCGGGTAACCCGTTGTGGTGACGCGTCCATTGACGTTGCCACGGCCGGTTCCCGAAGCGGACTTTCCCCTTCGAAAACCCGTCGTCAGCGAATGACCCGGCACGGGCGTTCGGCGCCGGCCTGTTTCGGCGCCGGTCTGTGCGGTCTTTCGGGCAGCGTCCGTTCAACGGCCTCATTGAGGGCCGGGTGCGGATGCGCGGCCGGGTTCCCGTTTCTGCGGGTTCCCGAATGATCCCGTGCGTCCGTGCCCGCAGCAGGACGTGCGTGCGATGCGAAAGAGATTGATCACGGCCTTTCGGGCCGTCGGTGCGGCCCCGCTTATTCTGTTTCCCGCGCTGCAACCGGCGGTGGCGGCGGACGGCGAAATCCTTCTGGACCGACTGGAGGTCACGGCATCGATGGTCGCGGCGGCCTCCCAAGAGCGGGCGACCACCGCGATGACCGAGATCGGGGCCGACGACATCCGGCGCCAGCAGATCCGCCGGCTCGACGATGCCCTGCGCCTCGTGCCCGGCGTCAGCCTCTCGGGCCGGCAGGCGCCGGGCGGTGCGCAAACGCTGTCGATCCGTGGGCTCGGGGCTCGCCACACGCGGGTCTTCATCGATGGCATCGAGATGAGCGACACCAGCCAGGCCCAGTCGCATTACCCGATGGGAGAGTTCGACACCGCCGACATCGACCGCATAGAGGTGTTGCGCGGGCCGCAACCGGGACGCTTCGGCTCCGATGCCGGCGGCGGCGTGGTCAACATCACCACCAGGCGCCCCTCCGGCCCCCTGGCCGCAACGGTCGGTGCCGAATACGGCAGCTACGACACGTGGCGCGGGGGTGCTTCGGTTTCGGGCGTGCAGGATCGCGCCGATTACCGGCTGTCGCTGTCCGGCGTCCGATCCGGCGGCTATTCCGATTTCAATCAAGACCGTGGAGGAACGGAGAAGGACCCCTTCCGCCAATGGTCGGCGGCCGGACGGCTGGGGCTCCAGGCCACCGACGACCTGCGTCTG
>JAEZPL010000356.1 GCA_023413605.1 Pseudomonadota bacterium | reverse complement strand
GCTGCGGCATGGCCGCCGCACCCGCGGCGGAGGTCAGGGCCGGGGCCGGAGCCTCCGCGACGACCGGGGGCGGGGCCGGGAAGACGCGGCGGATCAGCGGGCGCAGGCCCAGCACGATCAGCAGCCCGCACAGCACCAGCAGGATCACCCACTGGATCAGCGTCATGACGTTGCGGCTGAGCGTGTCGACGATCTCGTCCATCGCGGCGCGCGGCGCGATGTCCGGCGCGACGGCGACGAATTCCAGGTTGTCCACGGTCACCCGGTCGCCGCGCTCCTGGTCGAAGCCCATGGCGGAGCGCACCAGTTCGGTGATGCGCTGCAACTCCTCCGCCGTGCGCGGCTCGTAGCTGCGCGCGCCATCGGCGGCAGTCTTCCAGGTGCCGTTGACCAGCACCGCCACGCTGACGCGGCGGATGTCGCCCGGCTCGATCACCGTTTCGCGGGCGACGTTGGAAATCTCGTAGTTGACCGTCTCCTCCTGCCGCTTGGAGTCGGACGAGGAGCGGTTGTTCTGCGACTGGGCCTTCACCTCGCGCTGGGGCAGGTTCTGTTCCGCCGTGACCGGCGGATCGCCCGAGGTGTCGAGGCTGCGGTCCTGCTCCTGCACGGTCTGCGTGGAGCGGACCACCTGGCTGTTGGGGTCGAAGCTCTGGCTGCGGACCACTTCGCGCTTGGTTTCGACGTCGACAGCAACCTGAACGCGAACATTGCCCTGCCCCAGCCGGGCGACCAGCATCTGTTCGATGGCGCGGCTGATGCGGTTCTCGTGGGCGACGCGCAGGCCGTCGGTCCTGGCGGCGGTCACGCTGTCGCCGTCCTCCTCGGTCAGCTGCACCTCGCCCGACGCGTCGAGCACGGTGACGGCGCTCGCCTTCAGGTTGGGCACGGCGGCGGAGACGAGATGGCGGATGGCCAGCGCCTGCCGGCGTTCCATCGGCGAATTGCCGCGCATACGCACCACGACGGACGCCGTGGGCTTGGGTGCGGAACGCGAGAACTCCTCCCGGTCGGGAAGGACGATGTGGACGCGCGCCGCTTCCACCCCGGCCAGCGTCTCGATGGTGCGGGCCAGTTCGCCCTCCATCGCGCGCAGCCGGTTCATGCGCTGCATGAAGCTGGTGATGCCCAGCGGCTTGTCGGTGTCGAACAGTTCGTAGCCGATGCCGCCGCGCGACGGCAGCCCCTTCTCGGCCAGCAGCATGCGCAGACGCGCCACCTCGGACTCCGGAACCTGCACCGCGGTGCCGTCGAAGGCGGCGGCCACGGGCACGCCCATGCCTTCCACCGCCTTGACGATGCGGCCGGCTTCCGCCGGGTCCAGCCCGGTGTAGAGCGGCGTCATGTGGGGCCGCGACAGCAGCACCGCCATGGTGGCGACCGCAAGGACGATGCCGACACCGGTGCCGGCCAGCATCAGCAGGCGTGCGCGCCCCAGCGTCCGCAGATTGTCGATCAGACCGCTCACGACATCCGCACCTTTAAAGTTTCCGAAAAGCGGGGTCCGTAATGTTCTCCCCAAGCACCGGCACACGCTACCGATACAGCTTTTAAGCGGAGTAAAAGCTTGGAAGATCGATCGCAGGAATGCCGGTAAAACTTGATCTTTTAAAATACTCGCTCAAATTTTCGGCAGTTTGGAGGTGCCGGCCGCGATGAATACAGAAGCTGGAAAGGCGCGGACGGCTTTCGCCCGCCTGCCGGGCCGGCAGCGGATGTACGTCATCGTGCTGCCGCTGGCGCGTCTGGCGCTGACGCTGGCGGCCCTGCTGGGCGTCGCGGCGGCGGGCGGCGGCGGCTATTGGCTGGCCGTCGGCTCGGACGGGGTGGCGGCGCTGTTCGCCGAAACCCCGATCGCCGAGCCGGCGCAGGTGACGCTGGACCTGCCGGAGCTGATCGTCAACCTGCGCCCGGACACGCCGTCGCGCTTCCTGCAGATCGGCATCACGGTCGCCGTGGCTCCGCAGAACCGCGCCGCCGTCGAACAGGCCATGCCCCATCTGGTCAACGCGCAGCAGGAGTTCCTGCGCAACCTCGACCAGCACGACCTCCAGGGCTCCGCCGGCCTGCTGCGCCTGCGCGCGGAGCTGCGCCGCCGCTTCAACCTGATCCTGGGCCGGGACACCGTCGCCGACGTCCTGCTGCGCAGCCTTCTCACGCAATAGCTCCGCCCGGAAAACCCGGCGGCCCGACTTCTCCAGAGGCAAGATGAGCACTCCCACCGACACCGACATCGACGGCAAGCACGACGTCCTGGATGGCGAGGCGGCCGAGATGATGGCCGACACCAAGGCGCTCAGCCAGGAGGAGATCGACCGCCTGCTGAATTTCGACGCCGCGCCGACGGAAACGCCCGGCCAGCCGGGCGCCATCGAGCGGCTGGTCAGCTCCACGACGGTCAACAAGGACCGTCTACCGATGCTGGACGTGGTCTTCGACCGCATGGTCCGGCTGCTGAACACGTCGCTGCGGCAGTTCTCCTCCACCAGCGTGGAGGCCAACCTGCTGCGCATCGACTGGCTGCGCTACAACGAGTTCCTGGGCACCATCGAGCTGCCGGCCCTGGTCGGCGTCGCCCGCGCGGAGCAGTGGGACAACCAGATCGTCGTGTCGGTGGACAGCGCGCTGATCTACTGCATGATGGACGTGCTGCTGGGCGGCCGGCGCAGCCGCGCCCGGCGCATCGACGGCCGCAGCTACACCTCCATCGAGCGCAAGATCACCGAGCGCCTCGTCAGGGTCATCCTCCAGGATCTCAGCCAGTCCTTCGACCCGATCGCGCAGGTCGACTTCACCTTCGACCGGCTGGAGACCAACCCGCAGTTCGCCACCATCACCCGCGGCACCAACGCCGTCATCCGCGTGCGCATCGCCATCGAGGTGGAGCGCCGCGTCGGCCACGCCGAGGTGGTCATCCCCTACGCCACGCTGGAGCCGGTGCGCAGCAAGCTGGTGCAGACCTTCATGGGCGAGAAGTTCGGCCACGACACGGTGTGGGAAAACCACCTGAAGTCGGAGCTGATGCGCGCCAAGCTGGATCTCGTCGCCGTGCTTCAGCAGACGCAGGTGCCGCTGGGCGAGGTGCTGAACTGGGAAAAGGGCACGTCGCTGAAGCTGCGCATCGACCCGGACGCCCCGGTGATGCTGCAAAGCAAGACCACCCCCCTCTTCGCCGGCCACATGGGCCAGCGCAACGGCAACATCTCCGTCAAGATCGACACCGACCTGGAGACCAAGCAGGAGCTGATCGATGGCCTCTTTTCTCATTGATGCCGTCCTGGCGATCATGCTGGTCACCGCGACGGTGTTCCTGGTGATCGTCAACAAGCGGCTGAAGGTGATGCGGGCCAGCCAGACCGAAATCGGCGCGCTGATCACCACCTTCTCCAAGACCATCGACGAGACGGAGGCCTCGGTGCAGCGCCTCGTCGCCGCCGCGACCGAGGCGTCCGCCAAGCTCGCCGACGGGCTGGACCGGGCCAAGGGCGTGACGGAGGATGTCGGGCTGATCCTGGGCAGCTGCGAGCGCGCGTCCAAGCGCATCGAGCAGTCCGTGCAGGAGGCGCGCGCCCTGGTGCGCCGGCTGGAGGACGCCCCGTCCCCCCGCCCGCGTCCGCGCCCCACGGCGCTGGCCGCCCTGATGGACGAGGAGCCCGCGAAGCCGGCGACCGCCCGCGCGGCGGAGGATACCCCGGCGATGCCCGCCGCGAACCAGCCGGCCAATCCGCCAGAAGACGCGGACGGCTTCCGCCCGATGCTCGCCAGCGCGCTGGCCCGCACGCAGGCGGAGTTGTCCTTCATGCAATCGGCCGGCGACCCGCCCGCGGAAACATCCCCGGCCGATGACGGCGCGCGGCAGGCGGCCAGCGCCTTCTACGCGCGCCTGCGCACCGTCGGATCGGAGCGTTGAGCCATGCTGCGCGTTCTTCCCATCACACTGGTTGCCATCCTGATGGTGCTGCCGCTGAAGCTCGGCACCTTGATGGAGGGCTTTCCCGTCATCGCCCAGCAGTTCGACCGCGAGTTCGGCAATCACGAACGCCCCTGGGCCAAGGATCTGAAAGGCGACGCGCCGGCAGATTCGTCCATCGCCCCGTCCGGTGACGGGACCAAGGACGCGGCCAACGCCGTGCCCCCGCCCCCCTCCCCGGCCGCCGCCGCGCTGCCGGTCGCACCGCCCGCGATTCCGACCGAAGTCGCGCTGGCGACGCCCAGCTGCACCGACCCGGCCCTGCGCGCCGCCATCGCGGTGCAGAAGACCGACGTCGCCGCCCGCACCCGCCACCTGACCGAGGCGGAAGCGGTGCTGACGGCCACCGAGAGCCGTGCGACCGCGCAGATCCAGCGCCTCGGCGAGATCAAGCGCGAGGTGGAGGCGCTGATGCAGCAGCGCTCCAACCTCCAGCAGGAGGATCTGCGGCGCATGGTGACGATCTACGAGACGATGAAGCCGCGCGACGCCGCGCGCATCTTCAACGACCTGGAGACGGACATCATCATCGACGTGCTGGACCGCATGCCGGAACGCCGCTCCGCCCCCATCATCGCGGAGCTTGAGGACACCAAGGCGCGCGAGGTCACCCGGCTGATCCTGCAACGCCGCGCCCTGCCCGGCGACCGCCCGGCGCCCGCCACGGCGGCGTTCCCCGCCCGCCCCGCGCAGTCTGCCGGGCAAGCCACCGCGCTGCCGGCCAACGCTATCCAGGCGAACTGACGCATGCCCACTCTTCCCGACGCGATCGCCGCCCCCCCGCCCCCGCGCCCCGTCCGTTCGCCGGAGGCGCCCACCGCGCCTGCGGGCGACGACCGCGAGGGTTCCGGCAAGCC
>JAEZPL010000263.1 GCA_023413605.1 Pseudomonadota bacterium | reverse complement strand
CGCGCGGACAGGTCGCGCAGCAGCTGGATGGCCGGGAAGCGCACCACGCGCGGGGCGGGCGGCGTGACCCGCAGCAGCCACCACAGCACCGGCAGAGCGGCCAGTGCGGTCAGCACCCACGGGGCGGCAAAGGCGATCGGTCCCAAACCCAGCATTGGCGTCTACGGTGTTCGTGAAAAAAGATCGAGGTGTCGGGGGGCGACCCCCACCCTAACCCTCCCCCGCTGGGCGGGGGAGGGGATTAAGCGACCAATCCCTCCCCCGCCCAGCGGGGGAGGGAGGGACCCGCGAAGCGGGAGGGTGGGGGCTTTCGCCCGCACTAAACCGCCTCCCGCGCCAGGGCGCCCCAAAGCCCCAGCAGGGCGGTTTGCGGCGGTCGGTCGGTGCGGTGGACGGCGAAGGTCCAGCCGGCGGCGCGGGCCAGAGCGGACAGTCCGTCCTGGTGGGCGTGCAGGCGCTCCAGATAGGTCTGGCGGATCGCCTCGACGCGCGGGACCAGCAGTTCCTCCTCGCCTTCGAAGCCCTCGAACTCCACACGGCCGTCGTAGGGCAGGGTTTCCTCGGCCGGGTCAAGCACTTGCAGCAGATGGCCACGCACGCCGCGCCCGCTCAGGGCGGAGATGGTGGCGTGCATATCCGGCAGGGGCGACAGAAGGTCGCCGACGAGCACCACCTGCGCGTGGCGGGGCAACGGTTCGGGCCTGGGCAGGCCTTCTGGCGCGTGGGCATTGCGCGGGTCGGTCATCAGGCCGGCCATGCGGTTCAGGGCGAACTTGCCGTGGTCCGGCCGGACGCCGGAGTTCAGCAGGCCGACCCGCTCGCCCCCGCGCACCAGCAGCACCGCGGCGGCAAGCGCCAGCAGGTCGGCGCGCTCGCGCTTGGTCGGCAGGGCGTTGGCGGATCGGTAGTCCATGGAGGGCGAACGGTCGCGCCACAGCCAGACGGTCTGGGCGGCCTCCCACTCGTTCTCGCGGACGTAGACGGGCTGGGTCTTGCCGGATTGGCGCCAGTCGATCATCTGCGGCGAATCGCCGGGCTGGTAGCGGCGGAACTGCCAGAAGGTCTCGCCCAAACCCACGCGCCGCCGCCCGTGAACACCCTGCGCGACGGTGGCGGCCACGCGCTCCGCCGCGACCAGCAGGGGCGGCAGCGTGGCGGCCAAACCCTCCGCCCGCTGCTGGGCGCGCAGGGCCGCAACACCGAGATTGGCGCCGCCGAGGGTGGGGGAGGCCATCAGACGTCCTTCATTGTGTCGGGCATCGTGCTGGGCCTCACGACAGCGGCGCGCAGAGGCGGTTGATGATGTCGTCCATCGTGACGCCATCCGCCCGCGCGGCGAAGTTCAGCGCCATGCGGTGCCGCAGGACCGGCTTGGCCAGCGCCACCACGTCGTCCAGCGACGGGGACAGGCGCCCGTCCAGCACGGCGCGTGCGCGGGCCGCGAGCATCAGCGACTGGCTGGCGCGCGGGCCGGGCCCCCAGGCGACGTGGCGTTGCACCTCCGGCACGTCGGTCGTTTCCGGACGGCCGCGGCGCACGAGGTCGAGGATGCCCTCCACCACGCCTTCGCTGACCGGCACGCGGCGGACCAGACGCTGTGCGGACTGGAGGTCGGCGGGGCTGAGCACGGTCACCGCCCGCTCGTCCAGCGCGCCGGTGGTGGCGATCATCATGCGCCGCTCGGCGTCGCGGTCCGGGTACTCGACGTCGATCTGCATCAGGAAGCGGTCGAGCTGCGCTTCCGGCAGCGGGTAGGTGCCTTCCTGCTCCAGCGGGTTCTGGGTGGCCAGGACGTGGAAGGGCTCCGGCAGCGGGTGGTACTGGCCGGCGACCGACACCCGATGCTCCTGCATGGCCTGGAGAAGCGCCGACTGGGTGCGCGGGCTGGCGCGGTTGATCTCGTCCGCCATCAACAGCTGGCTGAACACCGGACCCGGAATGAAGCGGAAGGAGCGGCGGCCCTGCTCGTTCTCCTCCAGCACCTCCGATCCCAGGATGTCCGCCGGCATCAGGTCGGGCGTGCATTGGATGCGCTTTTCCGCGAGGCCCAGGACGGTGCCCAGCGTTTCCACGAGCCGCGTCTTGGCGAGGCCCGGAACGCCGATCAGCAGAACGTGGCCGCCCGCCAGGAGCGTGATCAGGGTCAGGTCGATGACGTCCTGCTGGCCGAAGATGATCCGGCCGATGCGGTCGCGCACATGCGCCAGCCGGCCGCCAAGCGCCTCGATCTCCGCCATCAGCTGGTGCGGGTTCTCGGCCAGGGGAGTTTGGGCCATGGACATCTGGGCCGGGGTTGGCGTGGGGTGGGCGGCGTCGGTTGCGCTCACGTCTATGCTCCCTTTTGGTACCGCCTGCGTGGCGAAGCCGCCTACGTGGCAAAACCGGCAGTGTGGACCTATGTGACGAGTATGGCGAAATTACGTTGCGCGGCCAGAACCGTCGGCCGATCCTTTTCGGCCAAGTGATGAAGAAGGCATTCGATGAAGGTCGGTAATGACAGCGCGAATGACAAGCGCGCAGGCGAGGCGAACATCGGAAAGCTGCCGATCCAGCCGAAGGAGCAGGTGTTCGACATCCGCATCGCCCGCGACGGGACGTGGTTTCACGAAGGCGACCCGATCCGGCGCATCGAACTGGTGAAGCTGTTCGCCACGGTTCTGCGTCGGGATGACGCAGGTGACTTTTGGCTGGTCACGCCTGTTGAGCGCGGGCGGATAGTTGTCGAAGACACGCCCTTCGTTGCAGTGGAAATGTCGGTAAGCGGAGATGGAGAAAAGCAGGTCCTTTCGTTCCGTACAAATTTAGACGAATGGGTCGAGGCGGGTCCGGAACATCCGATCAGGGTTGCCCATAATCCTGAAAATGGAGAGCCGACGCCCTACATCGACGTGCGGAACGGATTGGAAGCAAGAATTCTAAGACCGGTCTACTACGAAATGGTGGACCGTGCCGTTGAGCGCGCCCATGATGATGGGGGCGCCGAGGTGGGGGTATGGAGCAAACAAGTCTTCTTCGCGCTGGGCAAGCTGCCTGGCGAGTGAGCCTGGATGACCTGCGCAGGCGCTTTCCCGGCAGCGAGGCGGCCAGCCTGCGCCCGGTGAAGGTGCGCGGCGACCACGACCTGAATCCGGGCTTCGGGCCTTTGCCCGACAACACGTTGCGCGAGGCCGCGGTGCTGGTGCCGCTCGTCGACCGGGCTGAGGAGGGTGTGACCGTCATCTTCACCCAGCGCACGGCACACCTGACCGCGCACGCGGGCCAGATCAGCTTTCCCGGCGGCCGGATGGAGCCCACGGACCGGTCGCCGGAGGACACGGCCCTGCGCGAGACCGAGGAGGAAATCGGACTCGACCGCAGCCACATCGAGGTGCTGGGGCGGCTCGACACCTACGTGACGCGCACCGGCTTCCGCGTGACCCCGGTGGTCGGGGTGGTACGCCCGCCCTTTCGGTTGACCGCCGACCCGACCGAGGTGGCGGAGGTGTTCGAAGTGCCGCTGGCCTTCATTCTGGATCCGGCCAACCCGCAGCGGCACAGCCGCGACTTCCAGGGCGCCAAGCGCCATTTCTACGTCTTTCCCTACCAGCATCGTTTCATCTGGGGGGCGACGGCCGGTATGCTGGTGAACCTGCAGGACGTCCTGCGCGAGGATGCCCTGGGCGAATTGCCGCCCGACGACTCGACAGCGGGTGAGACCCGATAGGCGGTGAGGGGTGCTGCGCATATTCCTGACGGTTGTGGTGCCGCTGCTTCTGCCGACGGCCGGCTACATCCTCTACATCGTGGTGATCGAGCGCCGTCGCATCCGTGCGGAGGAAACGCACACCCGCGCCCCCTGGTGGGTGACGGCGCCCTGGCCCTGGCTGCTGCTGGCCGGTGCGGGGCTGATGGCGGTGACGCTGATGGTCATCGCCTTCACCAGCGGTGCGCCGCCGCACACCCCCTACACGCCGGCGCATCTGGAAAACGGCCGCGTGGTGGAGGGCGCCCAGGGGGATGTGAAGGGGGGCGTGCAGGGCGCGCCGACGGATAAGTGACCCGGCTGGAAAATGACGGCGCGGCGGGCTAGCTTCGCCGCATGACGTTCAACGCCCGCCTTGCCCTTCAGCCCTGGATGACCGCCCCCGAAACCCGCGCCGTGTTCGACGCGCTGGCGGACGGGGGTGCGGACGCGCGCTTCGTCGGCGGCTGCGTGCGCGACGCGTGGCTGGGGCGCAAGGTCAAGGACATCGACATCGCCACCCATGCCCCGCCGGAGCGGGTGATGGCCCTGCTGAAGGACGCGGGCATCGCCGCCATTCCCACGGGCATCGAGCACGGCACGATCACCGCCGTGGTCGGCAAGGCGCATTACGAAATCACGACGCTCCGCCGCGATGTCGAGACCTTCGGCCGGCACGCCCGCGTCGAGTTCACCGACGACTGGCGCGAGGACGCCGCGCGGCGCGACCTGACCATGAACGCGCTGAGCTGCACCGCCGAGGGATGCGTCTACGATCCCTTCGGCGGGCTGGCGGACATGGCGGCGGGGCGCGTGCGCTTCGTCGGCGACCCGCGCCAGCGCATTGAAGAAGACGTGCTGCGCCTGCTGCGTTTTTTCCGATTCCACGCCCATTACGGGCGCGGGGCGCCGGACCCGGACGCGCTGGCCGCCTGCACGGAAATGGCGCCCCGCCTGCCGAGCCTGTCGGGGGAGCGGGTGCGGGGCGAACTGTCGCGCCTGCTGGCGGCGTCCGACCCCGCGTCGGTCTGGCGGTTGATGATCGACCGCGGGGTCATGGCCCACTTGCTGCCCGAGGCGACGGAGACCGCGCGCCTGGACTCCCTGGTGCGGCTGGAGCACGACCTTGCCGAACCGCCCGAGGCGGTCCGCCGCTTCGCCGCCGTGCTGGCGACCGACCACGCGGGCGCGCTGAGGGTTTCCGAGACGCTGCGCCTTTCCAACGCCGACCGCGACCGTCTGGCCGCCCTGGTGGAACCACCGATGGCTGTGTCGCCCACCGACGACCGGGTGAAGCGCCGTCAGGCGCTCTACCGGATCGGAGACGCGGAGCTTTACCGGGATCTGGTGATGCTGGCCGCCGTCGATGCGCCCGGCCCGGTGTCCGTCGACACGGTGAAGGCGGCGCTCGCCACCGCGGACGACCTGCCGTCCCTGAAGCTCCCCATCGCCGGTCGCGACCTGCTGGCGATGGGCATGGACCGGGGTCCCGCCATCGGCAAGCTGATGAGGGAGGTCGAGGCGTGGTGGATCGCCGAGGATTTCCGGCCGGGGCGGGAGGACTGTCTGGCGGAGGCGCGGCGCAGGCTGGACCCAGCCTAACGAGGCCTTACGGCCACTTCACCTCGGGCGGCATGCTCATCAGAATCGCGTCCGTGTTTCCGCCGGTCTTCAGGCCGAAGGTCGTTCCGCGGTCGTACAGAAGGTTGAACTCCACGTAGCGCCCGCGGCGGATCAACTGGTGCTCGCGCTGTTCCGGGGTCCAGGACTTGTTCATGTGGCGGCGGACCAGCGCCGGGTAGACGTTCAGGAAGGCCAGGCCGACGTCGCGGGTGAAGGCGAAATCCGCGTCCCAGTCGCCCGAGTCCAGATTGTCGTAGAAGATGCCGCCGACTCCGCGGGCCTCGCCCCGGTGGGGCAGGAAGAAGTAGCGGTCGCACCACTCCTTGTATCGCGCGTAATAGGCCGGGTCGTGCCCGTCGCAGGCCGCGCGCAGGGCGGCGTGGAAGTCGGCCGTGTCCTGGTCGTCGGGGACCATCGGCGTCAGGTCGGCGCCGCCGCCGAACCAGCCGACGCTGGTGACGATGTGCCGCGTGTTCATGTGCGTGGCCGGCACGAGCGGCGAGCGCATGTGCGCCACGAGGCTGATGCCGGAGGCCCAGAACCGGCCGTCGCCGGCCGCACCGGGGATGTTGGCCCGGAATTCCGGGCTGAAGGTGCCGTGCACGGTGGAGACGTTGACGCCCACCTTTTCGAACACCCGGCCTTTCATCACCGACATGACGCCGCCGCCGCCCTCGCCGCCGCCCCCATGATCAGAATAAGGGTCCGGACGCTGCCACGCCTTGCGCTCGAATCGCCCGGGGGGCAAGTCGGAATGGATGCCGGTCAGCTCGTCCTCGATCTTTTCGAATTCGGCGCAGATGCGGTCGCGCAGCTCGGTGAACCACGCGGCGGCGCGGGCCTTGTGGTCGTCGGTGGGCACCGTGGGCTTGACCGTGGAGGTCATGGGGTCGTCTCCGGCCTCTATCGAAGGAGTGCGGCTGTCTGTCGCAGAGCCTCACCCAACACCATTGCCGCACTAAGTGCAACATTCAGGGAACGCGCTGGCGGCTTCAGCGGGATGACGAGGCGGGCGTCGGCCGACTCGTGAACCTCGTCCGGCACGCCCGCGCTTTCGCGCCCGACCATGATGCGGTCGTCGGGGGCGAAGGCGAAGTCGGTGTAGGGGACGGCGCCGCGGGTGGTCAGCAGCACCAGCCGTCCCGGTTGGTCGCTGCCGCGGTACGCCGTCCAGGAGCTGTGCCGCACAAGGTCGAGCTGGTCGATGTAGTCCATGCCGGCGCGCCGCAATTTACGGTCGTCGAGGATGAAGCCGCAGGGCTCGATCAGGTCGAGCGGCACCCCCAGTCCGGCCGCGAGTCGCATGAGCGTTCCCGCATTCTGGGGGATGTCCGGTTCGAAGAGGACGAGGCGCATGGTAAGCCCTTAGGATTTCAGGAGAAACTAATGTTGCGCAGGGGGCCGCGACAAGTTGTCCGACTGGTAAGGCTTTTCAAGGTTCTGCCGCGACTGTATACCGCACCCTATACAACCAGGGCCAGCCACCCTGGCTGACGCGGCGCGCCCATGCTCACCCAACGGGCGGACACGCCCGTTCAGTCGTGCTAATGATTGTTTGACGTGTCAACGGGCGCTTCGGCGCGCCGGGTATGCCTTGAGGAGAAACACGCTTATGGCTCAGACCACGCATCCGCCCGGGACGGGTGCCCACGCGGCCCCAGGTGGCGAGGGGACTTCCCGCCGTGACTTCCTCTACCTCGCCACCGGAGCCGTGGGTGCCGTCGGTGTCGCCGCCGCTGCCTGGCCGTTCATCGACAGCATGAACCCGGCCGCCGATACCCTGGCGCTGGCCTCGATCGACGTGGATCTGGCCCCGGTTGCCGAAGGGCAGGCGATCACCGTCACCTGGCGTGGCAAGCCGGTGTTCGTCCGCCACCGCACGGCGAAGGAAATCGAGGAAGCCAAGAAGGTCAACCTGGGCGAACTGCGCGATCCCGCCGCCGACGACGCCCGCGTGAAGAAGCCGGAGTGGCTGGTGGTCATCGGCATCTGCACGCACCTCGGCTGCGTGCCGCTGGGGCAGAAGCCGACCGACCCGCGCGGCGAGTACGACGGCTGGTTCTGCCCGTGCCACGGTTCGCACTACGACGCCTCGGGCCGCATCCGTAAGGGGCCCGCACCCCTGAACCTGGTGGTGCCGGAATACGACTATCTGTCCGACACCCGCGTTAAGATCGGGTGAGGGCGAGGGGAGCACCATGAGCGATCACGAGAGCACCTACGTCCCGAAAACGGGCGTCGAGAAGTGGCTGGACAGCCGGCTGCCCATCATTCGCTTCGGCGCGGACTACATGTCCCTGCCGACGCCGCGGAACCTGAACTACTGGTGGACCTTCGGCGGCATCCTGGCCCTGTGCCTGATGACGCAGATC